>CAYLPW010000134.1:0-4066 GCA_964385665.1 uncultured Saprospiraceae bacterium | reverse complement strand
TGACAAGAGGAAGTAAAGAGGCTGCTTACAACAAAAAGATGACGGAACAGATCCACGTTTTTATCCAAAATGGAGTGGCGTTTGCTACCATCAACTATCGCTACTTAAAACATAGCGACGAAGGACTGATCGCTTCTTTAAAAGACTGTCAACGCTTTATTCAATTTGTTCGCTATTATGCAGATGAGTTGAATATTGATACGGAACGAATAGCAGCATATGGTGCTTCTGCTGGCGGAGGTGCTGGAATCTGGTTGGGTACACATGACGATCTAGCTGATCCGCGAAGCGACGATCCTATTGCTCGACAGTCAAGTCGTGTCAAAGCAGTAGTAGCGATCAACACCCAATCAACTTACGATATCTTGAAATGGGAAACAGTCTTTGCACCTTACAGCTTTGATTTAAAAGACCCGGCTTTCGATTCTGCTACCTTATTCAACTTATTCAATGTAGACTCTTTTGAGGCTTTAGAGTCGCCAGCACTCATTTCTTATCGTGAAGAGGTCGATATACTGAACCTCATTAGTGCAGATGATGCCACGTTGTACGTCAAAAACTCTAATCCTGCCAAAGCACCTACTGAGACACAAGACTTATTCCATCATCCCTATCATGCTAAAGCATTGCGAAATGCAGCAGCAGCGGTTGGGTTGCCACATTACATAGCAGATAGTCAAAAAACGGCGCGACAGATGATAGAGCCTGTGGAGTTTTTATTGCGGGAGTTGGACTAGGGGGGAGAGAGGGTGAGAAATAGGAGAATTTTGAGAGGGTGAGAAAGTTTCGGGAGATGAGCAGCTCCACTAAAACAGTATCAATCGAATGATGGAGTCATCTTCAACTAGCTCATTTACACATAACAGAAGGATGCGACTTTAATCGTTCTTATTGAGAGAAATTTGTCACCTGATTAATTGCTGAATAGCAATCGTTCATACGGTTTATGGACACAATACGAAAATGGAGGGTCTAATCATCGGAGGCTTCATTTTCTTCTTCCCCACCTTCATTCATCTCTGCCAGTTCACCTGAATACTCTGTTTCTACCACCTGAGCATCATAACCTTCATCGCGCAGCCATTTGCTAAAAATATCGGTGTAGCCGTGTGTCACAAAGACGCGTTCTGCGCCAGTAGCTTTTATTGCAGTATTCAGTCCTTCCCAATCAGCGTGATCCGATAAGACAAAACCTCTATCCGCAGAGCGACGCCGTCTCGCTCCTCTCAGCGTCATCCAACCCGAAGCCAGAGCCGTAGAAACTGGCGAAAAGCGACGCATCCAGCTCGATTGCATAGCGGAAGGCGTAGCGATGACAATATTACCTGGAAATTCTTTCTTTTGAAGCTCTTTCGTAATGCGAGTCGTAGGAGGTAGTTTGATACCTTGTTTTCGAAGCACACGATTGGTATTTTCTACTGCTCCATGCGTATAAATACTACCAATAGAAAGGTCTAAATTTTGAATAAGTCGTTGTGCTTTACCTAAGGCGTAGCTACCGATTACACTCACTTTTCCCTCTTCTTTATTCTTTCGCCACCAGTCATTGATGTCGCGCATGACTTCTGCTTGCGGTTGCCATTTGTAGATCGGCAACCCGAATGTGGATTCAGTAATAAACGCATGACAGCGCACCGATTCGAACTCTTCAGAAATGCCGTCCTTCTGGAGTTTGTAGTCACCCGATGCTACCCAAATTTCTCCCTTATGCGCTACCCGTATCTGTGCAGAACCAATAATGTGTCCAGCTGGATGAAAAGAGAATTTGACCCCATTGATCGTCACTTCCTCACCGTAGTCGACCGACTGTACATTGATATTACCTAGTCGGTATTCAATAACTGGTCGAGCCGCATGCGTACACAGATAATAGCTATGTCCCCAACGAGAGTGGTCAGCATGACCATGGGTAATTAATGCGTTTTTGACTGGCTTCCACGGATCAATGTAGACATCAGCTGCTGAACAGTAGATGCCTTCGCTACGAAATTCAAGTAATGACATGAGAGCAGAACAGCCATATTATACTAAATGTTTGCTTAAGATTCGCGTAGACGTTGTAAGATCATTTCCCATAGTTTTTCGTACGGAATGATTTCGATCTCCATTAGTAGTCCTCTGTAGAAAAAAGTCTCCTCCGTGGTGATACGTTGAATATATTTTTCGGTATTACTCAAGTTAGTCTCCTCGAAATCTGCCTTTTGCAATTGCTGAAGCAAACGAATAAACTGCATCGTACGATAATATTCTTCTTTTCGCAACTGTCTATTGATGTAACCTTTGAGCTGCAAAGTGAGTTGACGCACGCTCTTGTAGCGTCGCTCTTCTAATAAATACAAGATCTGCACAAGAATATGATGAACCATTAAAATGCGTTCACTTTTCGGATAGAGCGCATCCTCTGCTAAGAAACGAGTCAATTTCAAGCTATTGCGCGAGAGTTGTTCTTGTGCTTCTGGTTTCAACAGAAACTTTTTGACGTAAGATAGGTACATATTGAAAACGCCCCATTTGCGTTGCAATGTAGCGTCTGCGCGGCTGAATCTGTTGTAACTAACGACATCTTGATAGATTTCATCTGCTTTGGCATACTCTTCCGTATGCATAGCGAGCAAGAACAAAAGCTCGTTAAATTGATACCATTCTGTGTTACCTGCTTGAAACACAGCCTGATCATTTGAGCAAGCTTCTAATCCTTCCTTTTGGCGTAGATGCAGATAAGCTGCCGCTTTCTTAATGTATATCTGCTTGATTTTGTCCGATTGATAATAAATAGGGTTTTCGTCTACATATGCTTC
Source organism: uncultured Saprospiraceae bacterium (assembly GCA_964385665.1). Classification (GTDB taxonomy): domain Bacteria; phylum Bacteroidota; class Bacteroidia; order Chitinophagales; family Saprospiraceae; genus JAAUTG01. Next base: position 1,268 of record CAYLPW010000134.1, on the reverse strand, counting down.
CGCCGCTTCGCACATGACTAACATTTTATCAAATTCTTGCAACATCTCATGGCGATAGATCCACATTAAATATTTGTTGTAGATAATGATCGGCGAGTCATAGGTGTCTGCCATTCCATCAAGGGCTTCACAGTAAGTATCAATCTTTTCAGTTAGATTATCGCGCTTGGAAGGTGGTTTGTAGTAATTTAGAATGACTCGCTGATATAGTTCCTCCGAGCGAATCTCTGCACTTAGGATGTGCGTATACTGCTTAATGTGTTCATCATAAATTTCAAAATTCTTGTCATCTCCCTCTTTGGCAGTATAAGCGCGTAGAATACGACAACAGTTCACGATGATGTCGGCAAATTTGAACTTGAGCGCAGTTGTCAGTATTTGTCTTGCTAAGGCAGATGCAGTATAGTCCGCGTCATTATCTTTGAGTATTTTGACTAACGTCCAATCCTTGTTACAGGAAAAATAAGCTCTGTCATAGGAAGATGCTGCTGGCTGATTGACATCCAAGAAAAATAAAGTATTCAGTAGTCGCTTCCTAAATCTGGATTTCAGCTGCCGATAGCGATCATCTTTTGGTGTAGATTCGTACAAAAAAGCAGCTGCATCTCGGTCATTTTTAAATTTTCCTCGCGTCAGTGCTTCATAAAACTCATTAAACTTACTGCTTTTGTTTTCCAAATAATGGTCGTCGAATATTTCTATCTTCCGAATCTTCTTTTTGGTAACGATTTTTGAAATTTCAATTAGATTTTTCATCAAGGACGTTCGTATAATTAAATGAATGCATTAAGTGAATAAAAAGCGAATAGTGTGTAAGGGTACTTGAGGAAAATAAATAGATACACATTATACGTGACAATATAATCACCGTTTAAGTTCAGCCGATACCTAAGTGCATCTACATTGCAAATGTATTAATATAATAGATATCACAGTTGGAAAAAAATGAAGCCTAAGGCACACACAATATTTAAACACTTTATTTTAATGTAAATGACTGATATACAAAATATTACAAATAAAAAATGTTAGACACAACAGTAAAGCAGACGTATCAGTCGAAATAGAAGTGAGCAAATGAACAACTACCGATCAAAGCGACAATCCTAAAAAGTGTATCTACCATCTATTCATTTTTTTTAAAAAAAGATGTCACAAGCTATCATAGACTATATAACAACATTACGCATAACGTAGGGACATGGACATTCATTTTGCTATCTTTGTTACTTCTAAAAAATAGGAGCTTTTTTTATATGAGACATTTG
>CAYLPW010000133.1:0-13152 GCA_964385665.1 uncultured Saprospiraceae bacterium | reverse complement strand
CCTCACCCCCCATACGCCACCACCAACTGCTCATTCGCCGGTTCTTCATAGCCCCAAAACGAATAGTTGGCATGACGCATCCGATTGGGTTTGTGAGCGATTCGTTGTTGAGTGGTATAGACGTTCGAGCAAATAGGTTTTAGGATGTCTGCCCAAAAATTAGCGTGCAAAAAGCTGTCGAAGACAGAGACACAACAGCTATCAGTGTGCGTGGATGGTCTACTATAATGCTGGTAATAAGGCGTGATGAAAGTTTGTGTGGATTTATCAAAATACTTCGCTTCTATAGTTGCGCCTGAGCTAATGGCTGCTACATGCGTAATTTTATCAGAACAAAATAAGTCGTACGTGTTGTAGGGTTTATTGGACAACAATTTTAAGCCAATACTTTCCAAGGTCGTTTTATGCTGCTCAAAAGATAAGTCAAATGGATGCTTTTTGAACCATAAATCGCCTTTTGTTCCTAGTATTTGCAGATTATCTTGAAAATCAGTCAGTGTAACTAACCGATCTCCTTCAATCAAAGAACGATCAATGTGCGTCTGTCCCAATATTAATGCGCCTTCAATATCAGTTTGATCTCCTTTGCGCATCAGTCTGGCGCGTTGCAAATCTGCCATTTGGTAGATCAAAGCATCCGAAAGCTGATAGGCTTGAAGCGCGTCGAAAATAGCGCAATGATTGGTATTGAAACAAAAGAAAATATCATCTAAAAAGCGAATCGGATCCCACATCATATTGATGCAAGGCAAGTCGAGTGCGGTACAGATTTTCATGAAATAGGATGGCACTTCAAATCCAATGACGATAGCATCTTTTAAGAATGGCTCAAAGTAGGCAATGACCTCTTTTGGAATTTCTTCTTGATAGTAGAATTTCACCCAACCTTCTAGAGTTGCAGGCAAGTTTAGCAACTCATATACCTTCTGACCATCAAATATGGAGTTCGTTTCCCATTCTAGAAGCTCGATAGGTAGTTGAGTCGCAGCCTGTAATGGACGGCGAATGATATGGTGTAACCAATGTGTGTTTTGAGCGAACAAGTCTCTGCTTTTGCTGCCATCTGTCACTCTTAGAATGTCAGAGGTGAAGACAATTTTTTTGTAACTCAAGATGATATATTATGCTGCTTTATGGTAGAATAGCAAAAGCAAAAGTGCTTATTTTTTGACTACTAATCAAAGTAAATTAAATCCATGTTATCTTATATGAGCATAATTTGGTCATAAACTATTTATCGTTTTTTATCTTCTATCTTACAGTCAGTATTGAATAAACTGCAGGCACATTTCAATATGCCGAATTCCTCTTCTCATTACCAAAATAAAGTACTATGCAACTGAAAATAACAATCATTTTTCTTCTCCTAACTATTTTTCATTGGACAACATATACCCAAACCAACCTCAACGGTGCGTGGCAGCAAACCACCGAGGACGGCATCACCAAAATTTTGCTACTGAGTGGCGACTACTTCACCTGGACGGAACACAATACCGAAACGGGCGCATTCGGCATGACGAAAGGCGGCAGCTGGGATCGAGATGGGAAAAAGGTGGTTTTGACATATGAGTTTGATACCGCAGATAGTATGCAGGTCGGAACGACAGAACGGTTGGGTTTTAAATACCTACCAGAATCCAATCAGCTTCGATTGAAAAAGTCCTTTTTCAACAAAAGTAAATGGACAGCCATTGAGGACGACAACACTAGCGTATTAGCCAATCCGTATCTATTCGGCGGACGAAAACGTGACGGCGAACTGCAAATGCGCGATACCGATCAGCCTAGAAAAACCATGAAAATCTTGACAGGTACACGCTTTCAGTGGATCGCGTACAATACGGAAACGAAACAGTTTATGGGAACAGGTGGTGGTACATACACGGCAAAGGATGGCAAGTATGTAGAGAACATTACTTTCTTTTCGAGAGACGATTCACGTGTAGGAGCTTCATTGGATTTTGAGTATGAATTGATTGACGGTGCTTGGCATCATAGTGGGTTGAGCAGTAAAGGGAATCCGATTTACGAGATTTGGGTGGTGCGGGAGTGAATGATAAGACAATAGACTATTCACTTGATAGTCAACTTATCAAGCATAGTTTTATGGTCAAAAATAGCTATCAAAATACGTAGGTGATCAGCTGGTCAACACTAGTTGTGTCAATATCTCCGTCTTTACGGCTTTTAGCTGTTTGTAAATTTGTTGTAGGTCTTCCAATTTTAGACTATCTAAACTCGGGGATAAATAAAGAATAAAGCTATTGTCTGACTCTTTTTCTAGGATGACAAATGTCCAGAATTGACCGACAATATAAGCTCCCTTCATGTGATTGATTCCGTTCAGCTCTACGGAAACCATCAGTTCAGCAAGTAACTGATCTTCGGGAAAAACGCTAGGCTTGGAAGGCTTAAATTTTTGAATATAGAAGTAAGGGATTTCGGGTTTCTTAACGCCTTTAGCCACCATAAAATCAGTGACACCGCCTATCTCTACTCCATTTACTTTTCCTCTGATACTTCGCTCATACCAATCGCTAATTTCGCCTTGCACAAAATCTACTTTATTCAATAGTGGAATGAGAAATTTTGCTTTAAGTTCTTCTTCTGTGTAGGCGTTTATTTTCAACCGATTTCTACGGATAAGTTCTTTAAAAAAAGCAACTTCTTCTGTTGTGAAATCATAAACAAAGTTGAACCAAGATTCAAAAACAGCTTCGTCAGCCGACTGCTCAACTGAAGCAATCGCTTTCAAATCTTTAAATCTAATATTGGAAAAAGATAGTTGCTTTACCATGTGGCTGTATTTATTTATCAAAACAAATGATCAGTATAATAAATTGGATCGTAGCATCTATTCTATCTGTTAGGAAAGTATTCTGCATCACGAAGGCTTACTTCTTACCACTACATTTCTTGCTTTCACATCCCCTCCACAAACGCTTTCAACTCCTCCAATTGATACAAGTACGCATACTTTGCGCGCACCACTTCCGAGGCCGCTTGCTGCTGTAAGGTTTGAAAATTGGTAAGGTCGAGCGTATTGATCGCGCCATTTTGAAAAAGGATGGTCGCGTTATCGTAAGAGGCGGCGGCTTGTTCCTGACGGCGTTCGGCGATGGTCAAGGTTTGGCGAGCCAAGCGGAGTTGATTCAGGCTTCTATTCACATCTAGTCGAAGGCTCTGGGTGGCATTTTTGTAGTCCATTTCTAGACCAATTTGCGCAATGCGAAACTGCTCCATGCCTAAGCGAACACGTCCTTGCAGAAAGATGGGAACACGCAGACTCAAACCGACCGACTGTCCAAAATTTTGATTGATTTGATCGATGAAAGAAATACCAATCGACTGTTGCCCCTGTAGAATTTCAGCATAATTGGAGCTGGCAGAACCGAACAAATCGACGCTTGGTAAAGCATCTGATCGTAGAATTTTAGCATCTAGTTCGTTCAGTGTTTGGTTGCGTTGCAAGATGCGGAGTTCGGGACTAAATTGTTCGGCTTGTGCGTAAATGTCACGGGCAGCTTGAATGGTCGCCCCGGCAATTGCTTCGTCAATATCAACCGTCGCTAAGTCGATAGGTGTATTCGGGTCTAATTGCAGTAAAAAGCGCAACTCCGTACGTGCCAAATCTATGGCATTTTCAAACTCAATAATTTGCTGCTCATTCGTCGACTGATTGACTAAAATATTCAAGCGTTCATTCACGGGCAGTCTACCTGCTTCTATTTGAATGTCGACGGCTTCGAGTTGCTGATTCGTTTGCGCTAATTGGTTTTCAGCGATTTGCAACTGCTCCTCAAATTGCAAAATGTCGTAGTAGACACGCGCCACATCTAAAATGGTACGATTAATCAAATCGACTTGCTCCAATCCAGTTACTTCTTCCTGTACTTGCGCCCGTTCGATACTATTGTTGATGCGTCCACCATTATAAATAGGCAAACCTGCACTGACGGAAAAAGACAATGCGCCGATGTTTTGATTGATAAAGGTATTTTCGGCAGGATTGATGGTGCGTCCAAACTGAATACCTGTGTTGGCAGAAGCACTTATAGAGGGAAGACGCGACCGCTGTTGCAATTGCGTACTCACTTGTGCATTCTCCAAATTAATAACCGATCTTTGGATACTGATGTTATTCTTTTTCGCAATTTGCTTACATTCGTTTAGTGTTAGTATGGTAGCGGTTTGAGCTGGCAGTATACAATAGGAAAAAAGTAAGAATAGGACGAATACAATCTTATCTTTCATAATTACATCGGATGATTCGGTTACAAAATATTCACAAATAATATAAAACGGGGCATCATTCTTTGTACGTCCTGAAAGAAATCGACCTTAAAATTCAGTTGATTCTTAAATCGGAACTCGCGTATTTGGATAGCTTGTTTAGTAAGACGAGGAAAAATAGAGCTTAAAAAAAGCCACTCGAAAGGCTATGTAAAACTTGATTTCGGCAATCCTAAACTCTAAGTACACTTTATAATTCCTAATGCCCAGACTTGTTTGGTGCGTTCAACCTGCTAAACAAGTTTAGCGGTTACGAGTACGACACAAAATTAATAGAAATTCAAAGTACAGTGTACTAAATTTTGACGCTATGTATAAAGAAGAAAAAGTAGATAATGCGACAAGGGTTAGTGATATTTTGGAGCAAATAAGTGCATTAAATGAGCTCATTCAATTTCAGAAAGCCAATAATGCGCCCGCTTCTACCACACATCAATATGAGTTTATGCGCAACGAATTTTTGGAGGAGCTGCGAGGGTTATTAGAGACATTTCGATTACGGTTTCAAGGGCTAGAAATTGCAGCTTAATTCACAATATCTACTATTCACATCGGATGATTCGGTTACAAAATATTCACAAATATTATAAAACAGGACATAATTCTTTGCACGTCCTCAAAGGAATTGACCTAACGATTCAGTCTGGTACGTTAGCATCCATTATGGGATCGTCGGGTTCTGGCAAGTCGACGCTGCTCAATATTCTTGGTTTATTGGATGCCTACGATGAAGGTAACTATTACTTGGGCGATCAACTGATGAAAGATTTGAAGCCCGATGAAGCCGCCTATTATCGCAATCAATTCATTGGATTTGTATTTCAGTCGTTTCATTTGATTCCGTACAAAAGTGCTTTGCAAAATGTCGCTTTGCCCCTTTATTATCAAAAAATGCCCCTGAAAGAACGCAACAAAAAAGCACTAGCTTATCTGGATGATGTCGGTTTGAAAGATTGGGCAGATCATTTGCCCTCGCAATTGTCGGGTGGTCAAAAACAGCGCGTCGCCATTGCTCGTTCGTTGATTACTGAACCTAAAATGATCTTAGCCGACGAACCCACAGGGGCATTGGATTCCAAAACGTCGGAACAAATTATGGAATTGCTCAAAACAATTAATGCCGAAGGCACGACCATCATCATTGTGACGCATGAGCAGGAAGTGGCGGATCAGACGGAACAGATATTGATGATGAAGGATGGATTGTTGCAGAATTAGTTTTGTGGCTATTGGCTATTGGCTGTTGGCTATTCGGGGGTTAGCTAAATTTAGCGATGGCAGCATTTATTTGATCTGCTCTCATCCTCGTCAGAAAAAAGTCTATGTATTTAAAATAGAGGCTCCTAAGATAAAAATTAACCAAAGTATATGTTTTTAATCTACAATATTTGTGGGGACTGTCTATCGTCTAATATCTAAAGTCTAGTATCTCTAATAGAAAACAAAATGAGCTTCTTCGATCTAAATCGCTGGCAAGAAATCCTCAGCGTCATGTGGGCGAATCGCTTACGGACGGCGTTGACTGCCTTTAGTGTATGGTGGGGCATATTTATGTTGGTGCTACTGTTAGGGTCAAGTAATGGATTGAAAAATAGCTTCGAACGTCAGTTTGCGGATACATTGGTCAATCTCTTTTGGGTGCGTACTTGGAAGACCGCTGAACCCTTTCAAGGATTACCCAAAAATCGGCGCATTACCTTGCACAATTCCGATTTGGACTTGCTCCAACAGGAGTTTTCAGATATTGATATCGCCATTGGTCGCTACTATTTGTCTGGTGAATATTTCATTAGTCGAGGTGAAAAATCCTTTCAATTCGAGCTGGTGGGAACACATCCTGACCGACAGAAAGTAGAAAATCTGATTGTCACAAAGGGACGCTATTTGAATGATAGTGATTTGGCACGAACAGCTAAAATTTGTGTGATTGGGCAGGAAGTAGAGAAGTCTTTTTTTCAAAATGGCGAAGAGGCGATTGGTCAGTACCTCACAATCGAAGGTATCCCTTTTCAAGTGGCTGGTGTTTTTTTGGACGAAAAAGACGACGACGAAGACCGAACGATTTATCTGCCCGTTACGACAGCACAGCGGCTATTCGAGCAAGAAGATATTCTAAACAATATGATTATCTCGCACAATCGGAATACGGTAGAAGGTTCAGCAGCATTAGAAGCACAACTGCGCGCACAACTAGCCGCCAAATATCAATTTGATCGCAATGATCAACAAGCTCTCCGCATCTATAACAACATGGAAGAATATGCGGAATTTAGTACAGTGTTCACTTTCATCAATGGCTTTATTTGGTTTGTCGGTATTGGTAGTTTGATCGCTGGCATGATTGGCGTCAGCAATATTATGCTCATCACGGTGAGCGAACGGATTGGAGAATTTGGGATTCGTAAAGCGATTGGTGCGACCAATTCATCCATCATCGGTATGGTGATTCAAGAGTCGATTGTGTTGACGAGTTTGGCAGGTTTGATTGGTTTATTGACTGGCTACGCGCTCATCACAGGCGTCGATCAGATCATGCAGAGCAATGAGGTAGAATTGGACTTCTTTTACAACCCAGAAGTGGATTTGCGGATTGTGATTTCGGCAATCATTTTACTGGTTGTAGTAGGTGCTCTTGCAGGAATTGCGCCAGCTCGAAAAGCGACGTCAATTAATACGGCGGAGGCTTTGAAGATGTGAATATGAAGTTCATAGAGTTACAAAAATTTTAATTATGATAATAAAATATATAAATAAACTTCATGTCTCAAATGAACTCTTGAGATTTGAAGTTGCCCAAATTCAGCTCAATTGTTACTTTTTTGCATTGCCAAAAAAAGTAACCAAAAAACGCTAGACCCTCCAAACTGACCCAACCCCTTTGATACTTAATCAAGCCAACTCAGCCTCAAACAGTGGAGGCTCGAAGCCACCCGCCAAGTAGGACAGGTTTAGCAACATAGCTTAATTATTCATAGGCGCACCCTATTCTCTGATTATTTTCATTTGTGCAAACCATACGAGATAGTCAATTGCAATGTTCTAACTTATTTATTGTCGAATGCGAATCAACTTATGAGAAACCTATTCGAAAACTGGCAAGAAATCACGGAAACCATTCGGCGGCACAAGTTGCGTACCTTTCTGACTGGATTAGGCATTTGGTGGGGTGTTTTTATGCTAGTCATGTTGATGGGCAGTGGTGCGGGCTTAAAGAATGGCGTATTTGGACAATTGGGCGACCGAGCGATGAATGCTATCTATATTTGGGGGCAACGAACGTCACTGCCTTATGCTGGTTTTCAGCCAGGTCGCATCGTGAATTTAACCACCGATGATGTACGCGCTATTCGAACAGGATTTGCTACGGAGATCGAATACTTAGCCCCCCGATTGTTTGTCGGTTCTGAATCGTTTAGCGTCGGGCAGTTGCAAGCAGATTATCAAGTGAGAGGAGAGTTTCCCGATATACTGGACATCGAGCCGATGAAAATAGTAGAAGGGCGATTCATCAATGACAATGATCTAACTAACCGCAGAAAAGTCGTCGTCATTGGTCGAGAGGTCGCCAAAGCTTTGTTCCTTGATGAGGAAGTGATTGGTAAATATCTGGAAATACGAAGCAGTAAATATCAAATTGTCGGACTCCTCGAATCTGGAGCTAGTGGCAATCAGCGGCAAGAAGATGAAGAAAGCATCATCATTCCCTTGACGACCGCACAACAAATTTTGAGTCGCCCAAATGAGGTCGATTATATGGTCACGACTGTGAATGCAGGCATTTCTTCCACTGAGTTAGAAGAGCGACTGAAGCTCCTGCTCAAAAATCGACATGACGTTGATCCTGAAGATGTAGAAGGTGTGGGTTCATTTAATTTGGAAGAAGAATTTAAAAAGATCGAAGGTCTGTTTACTGGAATTGAAGTCTTGATCTGGATTGTCGGCATTGGGAGTTTGATTGCAGGCGTGGTCGGCGTTGGAAATATCATGCTTATATCGGTGAAGGAACGCACACAGGAGATTGGTTTGCGCAAAGCATTGGGGGCTACCTCTCGTTCCATCGCGACCAACTTCATCATCGAAACGATTTTGATTACATTGGTGGCTGGTTATTTGGGTTTAGTGAGCAGCGTTGGTGTCATCTATTTGATGAAGGTAGCGGTGGAAGGCAGTGAGTCCGACTTTTTTGCGACACCAGAAGTGAAGTTGTACGTTGGTCTGGGCGCGATCTTTATTTTGGTGTTTTGTAGTGTCATTGTAGGTTTGTTTCCTGCGATGACGGCAGCGCGGATGAATCCTGTGGAGGCGTTGCGGGATGAATAGATAAAGATTTGCAAAATCTCGAAGATTTTCTAAATCTACCCTATGAAAAAATAAAAAGAAATCACAAAAACGACAACATGAAAAAATGGGTTCTCTGGGTAGGTATCCTACTTTTTATCCTCTCTGCGGTAGGATTGTGGAGGTACTTTGCCTCGCAAAACGACCAGAAAAATAGCGAGATCGAAACCACCAAAGCATTCGTGACCGACATTACTGAAAAGATCGTGGCGACAGGGGCGATCAATCCACGAAAAGAAGTCATGGTAAAAGCACAAATCTCTGGAGTCATCAACGAGTTGTACGTAGAAGCTGGCGACTTAGTCACTAAGGGGCAAAAGCTAGCACGTATCGAACTTGTACCAGATGAAGTGAACGTCAACAACGCTCAAGCCAACGTCGAACTTGCCCGACTCCGCTACCAGCAAGCGAAACAAGAACTAGAACGACAACGCACTGTCAACAAAGACAACTTAGATGTCGAAAATGCTAGAGCTAGTTTCGAAAACGCCAAACGCGAAGAGGCACGCAACAAAAAACTATTCGAGCAAGGCGTCATCGCCGAACAGGAATATCGACAGTTTCAACTAGAGCTAGAATTGCGAGAAGCAGACTACAAAAATGCACAAATTCGCACCAACAACGACCTGCGCCAGCTCGAACTAGACGCGGATGTCCGACGTCAAGAACTAAACGCTGCCATCAGTAATTTACAACTGCTACGCGAAGGGGTGTCTAACAACTCCAAACAGGTTGCCAATATCGTCACAGCAACTACGGATGGTATGGTGTTGGATATACCAGTGGAAGAAGGTGGCTCTGTCGTTGAGCGAAATACCTTTAACGACGGGACGACGATTGCTTCTATTGCGGATATGACATCTCTGGTCTTTGAAGGTAATATTGATGAGTCAGAAGTGGGCAAATTGAAGGAGGGAATGCCATTGGAATTGACCGTCGGGGCGATTAAAGATGAAGTATTCAAGGCGACTTTGGAGTTTATCGCTCCCAAAGGCGTCAACGAAAATGGGGTCGTCAACTTTGAGATTCGGGCGGCGATCGAAGAACCCAAAAAGAATGGTGTGCTACTACGCGCTGGCTACAGCGCCAATGCAGACATTATTCTGCGTAGCAAACCTGATGTGATTGCGATCAAAGAACGAGATGTCATTTTCAAAGGGGATTCCACGCTAGTCGATGTTCAAAATGGGGATGATTATGAGCAGCAATTAATCCAGTTAGGTATTTCGGATGGCATCAATGTGGAAGTGCTGAACGGTTTGGACACGACTGTAGTTTTAAAGGTACAGAAGTAGAATAAAATTGAAGTTTGATCTATTAGAAATCAACTGCCAATCTTTGGAACACGTTTACTATTCCGCTCAAGAATAGCTATACTCGCTTTTTTACCAACAACAGTAAAAAACCTACGTTAGTAGTATGCCCCCTTCTGCTGTATTTTATACACCATACCAATACCTGGCGTGACGATTATCCATTTCATCTCATCTAGTGAATATCTTCCTCGACTCACATCGTTTAGGTCGATGAAAGAGTATTGCAATCCAGAGGATATGTCCACAGCCAGTTTAGACGACAAGTGATAACGCACACCAACACTACCTAAGAGAGCAACGTCCCATCGGTGATATTCAATATCTTTTACTTCTGTTGATCGATTAAACGCTTCCGTGATGGCAGGAAAGTCAGTAGGATCGAAAATAACCTGTGTTCTATTCAATAACACACCACCGCTCATACCAATACCAGACTGAATCTGCCATTTTTCACCAATTGAGAAACTATAGGTCGGTAGCAACTCGAGATGAAGGTATTTGAAATTAGGTAGGTGCTTGAAAGCTGGGTCAAAATTGTCGTTATCGAACAGGTCACTTTGAGGAGAAGTAGGCCATTTAACTAAATTCATACCTCCTACAAAAGGAAAATACTCTAATGCCTTTCGTTCGTTGTAAAAAAGATTAGCTCGAATGGAGACGCTGTTCTTTGTGTTCTTCCACACCTCATAATTCGTTCCTAAAGCAAAGCCTTTACTGTACTTCCAGCTGTTAGGATCTCCAAAACTACCTACGTTTTCCCACGTTTCGATGTCGGAAAAAACGACTTTAGAAGAAAAAGAAACTTCGGTAAATTGGGCGAAGGTAGAGCCACTCATAAATAGTAAAGCGACTAGATAAAGGATGGATGAATTGTTCATTGAATTGACTTTTGACGATGGATAAACAACTACTGCTGATCGAAACCAACAACTCTTCTTTAAATGTACGGTTAAATGTACAGTTTCACAAAAATATACATAATTTTAACTATTAGATCAATACTAAAGGCTTCTACCATTTACGAATGAACACAACCATTGATTGACTAGTCGCTCAGTTGTTCCATCAAACATTCAACAACAATCGGAGTTTTAGCCATACTATGTCCAAAAATGCATTTCCATATCATCTTGACTTCAAGCAAGTCAATTTTCGTGAACAACCAGATTTGTATCGCATTGGGCGAGGTGAGCAAGGTGTATTGTTAGTAGAACCCTATAAGTCGGAACTGCTTCCCCATTGGCGATTCCGAACACCTGACATTGCGCAAACTTCAGCGACCAAAATCTATTCTATGTTCGAGGAGTATTTAGTCCAAAACGATTTCGTGGGTGCAGATATGGCAAGAAAATTTTTACAAATGGGGTTCACTCGCGCTCGTCGGTATGCTAATCATAAAAGTGGCAAAAAGTACGAAGAAGGGAACATTGATCGCACGGAAGGTTTAAACTATCCTTACTCTGCTGGTAGTCGAAACAAAGGCAATGAACAGCGTCCACAGGAAGCAGACGCGCTGACCAATCAGAAAGCACAAGCAGCAGCCATTTTCAAAAACTATTGGTTTCGAGCAAAAGATCATCCAGACTATTTGGCACAAAAGAAAGCTTTTCGAGATCGTTTTTATCTTTGAGTTTTTATAGTTACTGTTTTTGAAACACATAGGCACATAGAACTGCGTAGTTAGGAACGGTGAAATAATAAATTCCCGATTTAGAAGGAAGTTATTTTTGGTTTAGTCGAGGCGGAAAACGTAGACGATGCAGGGCATCAGCGTCCCGAAAGCTTTCGGGATTTCAACGAAGAATAAACCGAAAAGAACGAGTTATAAACAGGAAATTATTGTTTGACCGTTCCTTAGTCGATTTATAGGGCTTTTGTGGTACATCAACCTGTATTAAATAAAGTAATGAGATAGTCCACTACTATCCATTAATGCATAAATTATAGTCTCTATGCGCTACCATCTTTCAACAGACACCCCATCCCTCAAAGGCACGATTCGACTGAACGGCTCTAAAAGTATTGCTAATCGTTTACTCATCATTCAAGCCTTGTGCCAAGACGATTTTACGATCCATGAGTTGTCCAATTCTAAAGATACCGTCACTTTACAGCAGCTGTTGCGACAAATGCGCAACGACGAGGGAACAGCCGAAACCACGCTAGATACTGGCGCAGCTGGAACGACTTTTCGCTTTATGACTGCCTATTCAGCGTTGCAAGAAGGGACGCAAATTTTGACTGGTTCGGAGCGCATGAAACAGCGTCCGATAGGCGTATTGGCAGAGGCACTTAACGAATTGGGAGCTAAAATTAGCTATCTGGAACAAGAAGGCTATCCACCACTGCGCATCGAAACGCCCAATCCGATGACAACGCCCCAGCTAAGCATCGCCGCCAATACCAGTAGCCAATACATTACCGCTTTACTGCTGATCGCCCCTACTCTAGCACATGGTTTGACCTTGACGTTAGTGGGTGCTATTGTGTCGCGTCCGTATATTGAAATGACGTTGCGTTTGATGGCGTATTTTGGCGTGGAACATCGTTGGGAAGGGGGAAGTATTCATATTCCTCCACAAGCCTACCAAGCGAAAGACATTAGCGTAGAAGCGGACTGGTCGGCTGCTTCTTACTATTATTCGATGGCGGCACTGGCGGACGAGGTTGATTTAAAATTGGAAGGACTACAGGAAAATAGTTCACAAGGCGATGCAGTATTGGCAGAGATGATGACAGCGTTTGGCGTGGCAACAACATTTGAAGGCAATGGCGTTCGACTGAAAAAAGTGTCTAAATCACTACCGAACCACTTCGATTACGATTTTTTGCGCTGTCCAGATTTAGCACAGACGATTGCTGTTGTCTGCGGCGCATTGGGTGTGGAAGCTACTTTTAGTGGTTTGCGCACATTACGCATTAAAGAAACAGATCGCATCGCTGCTTTGCAAACAGAATTAGCGAAAGTCAACGTGCAAGTAAAAGCAGAAGGTGACGAACGGATACACATTGCTGGACAAGCCCAAGTGGTCGACACACCTATTTTTGATACGTACGAAGATCATCGAATGGCGATGGCATTTGCGCCTCTAGCTTTTTTGGGCGAAATTGGCATCCATGAACCAATGGTAGTGGAGAAGTCGTATCCAGATTTTTATCGGGATTTGGAGGAGTTGGGGTTTGTTGTGCAGCGGAAGTGAAG
>CAYLPW010000132.1:0-13160 GCA_964385665.1 uncultured Saprospiraceae bacterium | reverse complement strand
TGGTTGGGCAAGCGCAAATTAGCTTACGCGATTTCAGGTACAATCATTGTGCTAGGTATTGTATCCATGCTGACACGTGGTTTCGAGTTAGGTGTTGATTTCAAAGGTGGCTATTCATACAATATCCAGTTTGAACAACCTATTGATCGTGACGCTCTAGAAGCTTCATTGGCGAGCTCTTTAGAAGGTAGCTCGTTAGTGGTGAAGGAAGTAGATACAGATAATACGTACAATGTAGTGACGGATTACTTGATTACGAGTAGCGACACAACCGCTTCCAATCAAGTGATGATGAAGCTATACGAAGGGGTCAATGCGGTAACAAGTGACGATTTAGTTTTTAATACCTTCAAAAGTCCTGGTGGAAATGGTACTTATGTAACTAGTTCCAGTAAAGTAGGACCAACGATTGCAGATGACATCAAAAGTAGTGCGATTAAGGCATCTATTTTTGCCTTATTAGCCATCTTCCTGTACATCGCGATCCGTTTTGGACGAGGATTCGGGAAGCAACAGATTGCATACCCTGTAGGTGCAGTAGCGGCTTTGTTCCATGATGTTTTAGTGGTACTTGGATTGTTTTCTATTCTACACGGTTTACTGCCATTCTCGATGGAAATTGACCAAGCATTTATTGGTGCCATCTTGACCGTAATTGGTTATTCGATAAATGATACGGTGGTGGTATTCGACCGTATTCGGGAGTTTATGAACCAATATACAAATCGTACTAAAGAAGAAATCGTCAACATGGCAGTCAATAGTACCATTAGTCGTACCGTGATTACATCTTTGACGACACTATTAGTAGTTGCTATCTTGTTTGCCTTTGGTGGAACGAGTACGAAAGGTCTATCACTAGCCTTATTGATTGGTATTTTGGTGGGAACGTATTCTTCGGTATTCGTAGCGACACCAATTATGTCTGATTTTATGGGCGACTTGACACCAAAAGAAGTGAAGCGTAGCAAAACGCTAACGAAGACAGCAGCGAAAGTGAAAACGCGTCCGTAACGACTTGAATAAATAGAAATTCATTATAGTGAAAAAGGCTGTTCTTCTTTCGAGAGGGATAGCCTTTTTTATTTCAATACCAGTCCCTCTATTCACTCATCCACGCAACTTCCCCGAAAAAACGTCGACTCGTCCATCTATTGGATTACCAGAAGAGCGACGAAAGGATACGACTTGACCTACATGCCAAATGGCATCTGCTAATTGTCCGTTGAGGATATGCCAGAAAGGGAAAGTGGCAGTACGCTCACTTCGCTGAAACACAATAGGCATATCCTTTAATGTCAATGTATCCTGTTGCCGCAATAAATCACTAGCTTCCTTAAGACGCAGTAACGTAAGTGCTCGTTGTTCTTCAAAGGTAAGTTGTTGAGAGCTAGATGGACGGATATTAGGTTGCTGCTTGACAGCATTCCATATAGTTTCGCACAGTCCATAAATATGATCCAATGTCTCTGCTGTAGTACGCGCTTGATGACTGGGCATGAATGCTAAGTCCTCTTCGCGCAACCCCTCTGTTGCCCAATAATAACGAAAGCCCAATCCATCAATCATACGCGCAGCAACAGTGTTCGCGGTGTAAATTTCTGGTGCTTCAGGAATCTGATGATAGGGTAGTTGGTGATCGGAGGATTGGGCATGTATCATGTGAGAAAGGAATAGCGATAGAAAAGCAAATAGGTAATTCATGTTCATCTATATTTGAGCTACAAAAGTAAGGAAAGCTAGTTGGCTATCAATTTGAAGCTAAAATTGAGTATACTTGAAGGCTTAAATCTTTTTGATCCAAAACAATACCGATGAAATACACTTTATTGCTGCTGCTTCTTTTTTTGCAGGCATGTCAAACGAATGCTCAATCAACTGTCGTCACTACTGTTGAAAAACAGTATGATCGCTACAAAGAGAAAACAATCACACAGCAGCGGTTTCAACACCGAGATATTGTACCATTGATTGAGCAGCGACGTGGTGATTCCAGGTATAAAATTCAGGAACTTGGACAGTCGGTAGAAGGTCGTTCGATCTATGGCATACAATGGGGCAGAGGTGAAACAAAGGTGCTGCTTTGGTCACAAATGCACGGCAACGAACCCTCAGCAACGATGGCAATCTTTGACCTGTTTCACTTCTTGGAAGCGGATGATGAGTTCAGTGAATTGCGCAGTTTACTGTTCGAGGAGTTGAGTCTATTTTTCATTCCAATGCTCAATCCGGATGGCGCAGAAGTTTTTCGTCGACAAACAGCTTTGGGTGTAGATATGAATCGGGATGCGTTGCGTTTACAGCATCCCGAATCAATAATCTTAAAAAAAGTACAGCAAACATTCATGCCCGATTGGGGATTCAATTTACACGACCAAAGTCGCTACTACGCGGCAGGAGATTCAGGTAAACCAGCTACTATTTCCTTTCTTGCTCCTGCCTACGACCGCGCTAAAAGTACTAATGAAAAACGGAAGGACGCCATGCAGCTGATCGTTACTATGAATTCCATCTTGCAAGAATATATTCCTGAGCAAGTCGGTAAATACGACGATACATTTGAGCCTCGTGCTTTTGGTGACAATATCCAGAAATGGGGAACAAGAACTATCTTGGTGGAGTCAGGTGGACAGTACGATGACCCAGAAAAACAATACATTCGACGTTTGAATTTTATCGCCCTATTAGGTGCTTTTGAGGCGATTGCAACGGGAAATTATGAACAGTATTCAACCCAACAGTACAACGATATTCCTTTCAATAAGCGTTCGCTCTACGACCTCATATTGCGAGAAGTGAAAGTACCGTATGGGGATAAGCTCTACACACTTGACTTAGCCTTCAATCGGCGACCACAACAAGGCGAAGAAAATACCTACTACGAAGGGCAACTGGCTTATATTGGCGATTTATCTACAAATCATGGGTATAAAGAATTAGTGGCTAATGGCTATACGCTAGAATGGGGAAAGGTGCATCCAACTACCTTTGAGACCGTCTTAGATGTTGGTAATCAAGATTGGGCGTTTTTTTACCGCGATGGGTATACGCATGTACGTGTATTGAAAATGCCGCCAGCCGAGTACATGGAAGAGCAACCCATTCATTTTATCGATAGGAAAGAAGAAGCCGATTCCCGTTTTGCGCTTTGGACGAATCCAACTTTCTTTTTGGTGAAAGATGGGCGGCGTGAGTATCTAGTTCGGAATGGTCGATTGCATAAGCTACCTTAGGAATGGGGTATAAATAAGGTTACAAATTTTGAGTTAGTTAATTTTTTTCTTATTCAAGGCATAAAAACCGCACATAGTCTGTGTTCTGTAAGGCTTTTTATAACGATGAAGAAAGACAAAAGAACAGGTCAAAATGTAAATTTATTTGTGTACTGTTCCTTAACTAAGAAATGAAAATAAGGGCTTGACGAAAAACCAAGCCCTCATAGACATACTACAGTGTCTGCAAGCTATCTACTACCCCCATCCGCCACCGCTCGGTTGTACTTGGATAGCGACTCTGTTGCATTTTCTGTTCCAATTCTTTCACTAATTCAGGATGTTCGGCAGCTACATTGTTCTGCTCCTTCAAGTCAGTTGAAAGATGGTATAGCTCTGTTGCTAAGTTACCTTCTCGTTTGATATTGTCGCGATAGGCTTTCCACTCACCCTGTCGAATCGCTTGTGAACCACCACGTTCTGGAAACTCCCAATATAAATAGTCGTGTTCCAGTTGTTCCCCTTGCTGCAAAAGAGTCGGCACAAAACTAATACCATCCATTGGCTGTGCATTGGCTTCACCACTATTTGTCAATTCAGCAATGGTCGGAAAAAAGTCCCAAAAAGCAGCTATGTGATCGCTTTCGCTGCCAGCTTCAATATGATTTTCCCAAACCGCGATCAGTGGCACACGGATACCGCCTTCTCTTAACGAAGCTTTCACACTTTCACGATCATTGCGCAGTGGTTCTGCACTTTTAAAATACTCAATGTCGACTTGTGATAAAAAAGTAGGTCCATTGTCACTTGTAAAAATAATGACCGTATTGTCGTAAACACCCGACTCTTTCAACTGCGCTACTAATTCTCCTACCTGCTCATCTAGATAAGAGATCATGGCTGCATACGTCGCCTTTGGATAGCGAATTGGAAAATATTGCTTTCCAGTATACGGTTCTTCTTCCCCAAATTTTTCATGATAGTAGTCGACCCAACGTTGTGGTGCTTGAATAGCGGCGTGTGGAATAGGTGTGGAGTAATACAAGAAGAAGGAGCTGTCCTGATGCGCCTCGACAAAATTCAATACTTCTGTTTGCATCAAAGTGGCTGCGTAATCAGTTTGGTTATAAAGTGTATAGCTACTCTCTGCCATTGCATCTAAACTATCGGGTAGCGGAGCTTGACTAGGTTGCAGCAGTTTGTTGTTTAGCAGCACTCGCTCATCGTTTTTCCATAAATGGGTGGGGTAGTAGGTATGCGCTTGTCGCTGACAATTGTAGCCATAGAAGTAATCAAAACCTTGCTTATTCGGTGCGCCTTCCGTACCTGGCGCGCCTAATCCCCATTTGCCGATACATGCTGTTACGTAGTTATTATTTTGCAAATGTTCTGCCAGCGTCAATAGGCTATCAGGCAGCGGGCGTTGCCCTTCTAGACTTGGATCAGCGAACATGGCTTCAAAATTCCAGACATCACCACGTTCGTTCCATTCGTCGTTTCCACGTACATGAGCGTGACCCGTGTGTTGACCTGTCAACAGTACACCACGAGCGGGCGCACAGACTGCCGAACCAGAGTAAAATTGTGAGAATTTCATGCCAGCTGCTGCTAGTGCGTCTAGGTTGGGAGTCTCAATGACAGTTTGTCCATATGCTCCTAATTCGCCATAACCTAAATCATCAGCGAGTATAAGAACGACATTGGGTGGACGTTGTTCTGTCAGTTCGTTTGTGTCTGATGATTGGCAAGCAACGAGCAATGTGCCAATCAATAAAAGGAGAATGCTGTTTTTCATTTGTTTTCAATTTATGTTCTAATGCTAAGCAACGTGAAATAGTAAGCTGGCAAGACAAGCAGGCAGATTCACTAACAAACCCGCCTACCTAACTGTATAGGTAGGTTTACCTTCTTGAGTGCTCGATTCTTGCTGAAACCATCTGCTTAGCCTGCCTATCTGCTTTTAACAAAGGTCGAACTCAAAAAACTTTCGGGTAGATTTAATTATTTCATGGTATTTGCAAAGTGTGCCAGTTTTTATCTTCAAATTAGCAATTTTATTGACACTTATGGAAAGAAAAGACGTCTGACGAGTACAACTTTAGAAGAGCAAAGCCAAAAAATTGCTTTTTGTGTACAAGTAAACGTATTTTTAGCCTTTCCGATAATAACTTGACTCAGCGATTGTGCGTCATGCTACTTTCTTTAACTACTTATTCTGGATTAGTGCAGTGGCGATTGCACTGAGTTTTTCGCAATATCTATTGCCTGTTCTACAGACTTATGTAGAGTTAGCTTTAGTAAGTGTAGGAATATTCGTGGTCTTAAGTCTTCTCATGTATGGATTGACGTATCGAACAGTGAAACGCTCGAAGCACAATCAGTTTATTGGGCTATTTTTACTGTTTACTTTGCTGAAGATGATAATAGCGATCGTTGTGATCGGTTGGTACGTAAAAACAGCAGCACCACCCAACCGATTTTATGTACTTCCATTTTTTCTCGTTTATCTATTGTATACTGGCTTTGAAATCTGGTTCATGGATAAATTGGCGCGAATGCAACCCAAATAAATTGAACTAATTAGAATGACAGAAGAACATCTTTTTTCCTCCGAAGAGGAACAGCCAATAGAGGAGTTGCAAAACTCGACAACGGAATCCATAGTTTCTACTCGTCCGCGTGTGGATTTGCAACCGATCAATACCTTAGTCAAAGCAGTCAAACAGGAAATTCAAAAAGTCATTGTTGGGCAAGAGGAAGTTGTCGATTTGCTATTGGCTTCTATCTTCGTGGGCGGTCATGTCTTGATCGAAGGCGTACCTGGTATCGCGAAGACCTTGACGGCAAGAATGATTGCCAAAAGTATCAAAGCTGATTTTTCGCGCATTCAGTTTACACCGGATTTGATGCCCAGTGATGTGGTAGGAACGACCGTTTTCAATATGAAAGATTCCAACTTCACCTTCAATGCTGGTCCAGTTTTTGCTAATATCGTTCTCATCGATGAGATCAATCGAGCACCTGCCAAAACGCAGGCAGCTTTGTTTGAAGTGATGGAAGAGCAACAAATAACTGTCGATGGAACGACCTATCCCATGTCCCAACCCTTTTTCGTCGTCGCCACCCAAAACCCAATCGAACAAGAAGGCACGTACCGACTACCCGAAGCGCAATTGGATCGGTTTCTGTTCAAGATCAACATGCAATATCCTAGTCAAGCCGAAGAGACCTCTATTCTATTGCGCTATCGGAATGATTTTCATATTCGGACGACGGAAACTGTACAAGCTATTGCGACACCAGCCGCCATCGCTCAGTGTACAAAACTTGTGGAACAGATTTATATTTCGGATGAATTGATTGCTTACATCACCGAGTTGATTCAGCACACGCGCAACCATCCTGATCTATATTTGGGAGCTTCGCCACGAGCCGCTTTAGCACTCCTTCGCGCCTCAAAAGCCAATGCTGCCTTACAAGAACGCGATTTTGTCACACCAGATGACATTCAAATAGTCGCCTATCCAATTTTAAATCACCGCATCATTTTGACACCAGAACGAGAGATGGAGGGCTACACGGCACAGTCGGTGATTGATGGGATTATTAAGCAGATTGAGGTGCCGAGGTAGGGGAGTGGACTTGGAGATATTGAGAAAATGAGAGTTGGAGAGGTGAGATATGATACGGGAATAGGTGGCTATCCCTACATATAGTTGATTTTATCATACCTGACTTTTCCCCCTACATATTCCTTCTATACTGCCCCCCCACCTCATACAACGCATGCGTGATCTGCCCCAGCGAACAGACCTTCACTGCTTCCATCAAGGCGTCGAAAATATTGCCATTTTGAGTAGCGACTTGTTGTAGTTGTTCCAAAGCTTGAGTCGCTTGTTCTTGATGGACAATGTGCAATTCTTCTAAGTTTTCAATTTGCCGCAACTTCTCTTCTTCGGTTGCACGAATGACTTCTCCAGGAATGACCGTCGGTGAACCCTCTTTGGACAGGAAGGTATTGACACCAATAATTTTGTAATCGCCCGAATGCTTCAGGTGTTCGTAGTGCATACTCTCTTCCTGAATCTTACTCCGCTGATACATGGTTTCCATCGCACCGAGTACGCCACCACGTTCTGTCAAACGATCAAATTCAGTCAGTACAGCTTCTTCTACTAAATCGGTCAATTCTTCAATGATGAACGCTCCTTGTATCGGATTTTCATTGTTCGCCAGTCCCAGTTCATGATTGATAATCATCTGAATAGCGACAGCACGGCGGACACTGTCTTCTGTGGGTGTCGTGATGGCTTCGTCGTAAGCGTTCGTGTGCAACGAGTTGCAGTTGTCGTAGATCGCGTATAATGCTTGCAAAGTCGTACGAATGTCGTTGAAGTCAATTTCTTGCGCATGTAAAGAGCGACCTGAAGTCTGGATGTGGTATTTCAGTTTCTGCGAACGTTCGTTGGCGTTGTATTTGTACTTCATCGCTTTTGCCCAAATTCGTCGAGCTACTCGTCCAATAACCGCGTATTCTGGATCGACGCCGTTAGAGAAAAAGAAGGACAAATTCGGGGCAAAATCGTCGATATTCATACCCCGTGATAGGTAGTACTCGACAAACGTAAATCCATTGGCTAAAGTGAACGCTAATTGCGTAATTGGATTGGCACCAGCTTCTGCAATGTGGTAGCCAGAGATGGAAACGGAGTAGAAGTTTTCGACTTTATTTTCGGTAAAATATGCTTGCACGTCTCCCATCAACTTGAGCGAAAAGTCGGTCGAAAAGATGCAGGTATTTTGCGCTTGATCTTCTTTTAAAATATCTGCTTGCACTGTTCCGCGAACACTATTCAACGCTTTGTTTTTTAGATCGTTATAAATATCTTCCTCCAAAATTTGATCGCCTGTCAAGCCCAACAATAGTAGCCCCAAACCATCGTTGCCTTCAGGAATTTCTCCATGATAAGTTGGGCGAGCTGTTCCTCGATCATCGTACTGCTCTTTCAATGCCTTTTCCACTAAATGCTCCAAGCCATTTTCCTTGATATATAACTCACACTGTTGGTCGATAGCTGCATTCATGAAGAAGGCACAAACCGTTGCCGCAGGACCATTGATCGTCATCGAAACGGACGTTTTTGGATGGCAGAGGTCGAAGCCCGAATAGAGCTTTTTAGCATCGTTCAATGAACTCACATTGACACCAGAGTTGCCGACTTTTCCATAAATATCTGGACGATGATCTGGATCTTCTCCATATAATGTTACCGAATCGAAAGCCGTCGATAAGCGATTGGCAGGCATACCTAATGACAAATAATGGAAACGCCGATTGGTGCGTTCTGGACCGCCTTCGCCAGCAAACATACGCGTTGGGTCTTCGCCTTTTCGTTTGAAGGGGAACACCCCAGCTGTAAATGGAAATCTACCTGGCACATTTTCTTGTTTCAACCAACGCAAAATATCGCCCCAGTTTTCGTACTTCGGCAACGCAATTCTAGGGATGCGCGAATGCGAGAGTGAAGTCGTGAATGTCGGTACGCGAATGTCTCGCCCACGCACTTGATAGACGAACTCATCGGCAGCGTATGCCGTTTTTAGGTCATTCCATTCGTCGAGCAGTTCTTTATTTTCGCGGGTTAGTTCTTGTTGAAGTTGTTCCTGTTTTTGGTCGAGCAAAGCAATGGTTTCTTGCGCTTCGGCTAGTAGTGTTTTGGTTTGGTGTAAGGCGAATAGTTGAGTGGCTTTTTGCGCTTGTTGTTCTGCTTTTTCATCGTAGCGACGGTTGCTTTCCGCAATTTCAGAGAGATAGCGAACCCGTTTTGGTGGAATGATATAGATCTTTTCGCTCTCGCCAATTTGTGGTTCAGGAAGGTGAGCAAAATCTTCAACACCTGTTTTTTGGGCTATTTTTTGCATCAACGCGTAAAACAACTGATTCGTCCCAACATCGTTGAATTGAGAAGCGATCGTGCCAAACACAGGCATTTCCTCTAGCGGCTGAGTCCACAATTGATGATTGCGCTGATACTGTTTTTTGACATCGCGCAAAGCATCCAATGCCCCTCTTTTATCAAACTTGTTTAAGGCAATAAGGTCTGCAAAGTCCAGCATATCGATCTTCTCTAGCTGCGTCGCTGCTCCATATTCAGGCGTCATCACGTACAAGCTCAAATCAGAATGATCAATGATTTGCGTGTCAGATTGCCCGATGCCAGAGGTTTCTAAAATGATTAAATCGTAAGCGGCAGCCTTCAAAATATTGACGGCACTGCTAATGTGGTTGGAGATAGATAGATTGGATTGACGAGTAGCCAACGAACGCATGTAAATACGTTCATGATTCACAGCGTTCATGCGGATGCGGTCGCCGAGCAACGCACCACCAGTCTTTCGTTTGGAAGGATCGACGGAGATAATTGCCATTTTCTTCTCTGGAAAATGCTGCAAAAAGCGACGAATAATTTCATCGACCAAACTGGATTTTCCTGCACCGCCTGTTCCAGTAATTCCTAGTACTGGAATATCATTTGCGATCTTTTTATTCAGTTGTTCTAGTACGTGTTTGTTCGTCACCGCATCATTTTCAACGGCAGTAATTAAGCGCGCTACTGCTGATTTGTTTTGTGCGCTTAGGTGACTAACTTCTCCATTCAGCTGAGTTCCTATTGGAAAGTCACACTGCTCTAGTACGTTGTTTATCATGCCCTGTAAGCCCATCGTGCGACCATCATCGGGCGAGTAGATGCGAGCGATGCCGTACTCCTGCAAAGCTTCTATTTCACTCGGCAAAATCGTGCCACCACCACCACCGAATATCTTAATATGTCCAGCACCGCGTTCCTGCAGCAGATCGTACATATATTTAAAGTACTCGTTGTGTCCACCCTGATAAGAGGTGATTGCAATGCCTTGCACGTCTTCCTGAATCGCTGTATTCACGATTTCCTCTACTGAACGATTGTGTCCCAAATGAATAATTTCTGCGCCTGTAGATTGTAAAATACGTCGCATAATATTGATGGCAGCATCGTGTCCGTCAAAGAGTGATCCGGCAGTAACAATTCTGACTTTATGCTGAAGATGGTATGGTGAAGTGGCTTGCATTTGTTTCCTTTTTTAAGAGCAACAAAGTTAAGTATAAAGTGGTTGGGTATCGTAAAAAAGATTGATTCGTTCATATCCGATATGCAGCAAAAAAAGACACTAGTGGAGACGAACAAACCATTTGCTATTCGACAGCATCATTGAACTAGAAACACGGGTTGTTATATAGCCGTACACTGTTCTGTGTGGATTTTTAGCTAAAAATTAAAACAATTGCTACTGCATATTTCGTTAGTAGTCTGATTCCTACTGTTAATTCAATATATTGACCTAGCATCATGGCTATTTCTAATTTTTTTTGACAATCATTATTGTATATTTCGAGTACTATTTTGATGAAGACGACTATCGCGTTTTCATTGGGAACTACAGGATGATAATAGATCGAAGCTAGTATGAAAATCCATTTATTTCATCGTTAAGGAAACTATCTATACGTCCAATGTTCCTCAAACTTTATACTATGACAAAATCTTTTTTATTTGTACTGACAGCTTGTCTATGCACTAGTTTTTTGTCAGCACAGGACACTATAGAATTGCGCAATCCGTCGTTTGAGGACTTCGCGCGCCACAGTTACACACCCAAAGGGTGGTACGATTGTGGATTTGAAAATGAATCGCCACCAGATGTTCATCCGGCGCAGTCGGGCGGTGAATTTAAAGTGACACAAGCTGCCTTCGACAAAAACACGTATCTAGGTTTGGTGGTACGTGACAACGAAACTTGGGAAGCTGTGGGACAACGTTTGCGCGTGCCTTTACGTAAAGGAAAATGCTACGAATTCAGCATTCAAATTGCGCGTTCTATCCTATATCGAAGTCAAAGCCGAATCACAAGTGAAGCTGCCAATTATGCCACTCCTTGTCGCTTGCGCATTTGGGCAGGCAATTCGTACTGCAATAGAGCTTTCCTATTGGGAGAGACAAAAGAAATCACCAACACCCGTTGGCTACGACGCGACTTTAAGTTTGAGCCAGACAGTGACTACTACTACATCATGTTTGAAGCCTATTACAAGACACCTATTCTTGCGCCTTACAACGGTAATATTTTGTTAGATAATTCCTCTGGAATTCGAGTAGTGCCTTGTGATGAAGATGAACAAGTGATTGCCGATAATGACGTAACAGATGAAGATTTGGACATCGCACCGCCTGTGAGTACGCCGCCGCCTACAACTACACGACCCCAACCAAGACCACCTGTCGAGGAAGAGCCAGTTGTCACTACACCTCCACGACCTGTCAATCCACCGAGTACAAAAACACTTGCAGGAATAGAACGCTCGCAACTGACGGCAGGCAAGAAAATACGTTTGGATCGCTTGTTTTTTGAAGCTGATAAAGCGGACATTCAACAGTCTTCGTACGAAGCGCTAGACGAAGTGTACGAGTTTTTGGATGAAAATGAAGATGTGACGGTTGAAGTTGGCGGACATACCAATAGCATTCCCGCTCACCCATTCTGTGACAGTTTGTCAACCGCTAGAGCTAAAGCTGTTGCCGACTACTTGATTGCTAAAGGAATTGCCTCATCTCAGATTGAGTATAAAGGATATGGCAAGAGAGACCTGTTAGTGAAAAACGAGCGCAGCATACAAGATCGGCGGAAGAATCAGCGTGTAGAAATTAAGATATTGAATATTCAAAGTCGATAAGGATTGGTAAGCGCGAAGCGATTGCTAAGCCGACCCAAAAATACATCACTAAAAGCTCGAATGTCCCACGACGTTCGGGCTTTTCCTTTTTGACCAAAATGCAAATAGCACACCACCGCCCATTGCCCATTGCCCATTGCCCATTGCTCATGGCAAATGCAACTGTTTTGCATTCACCACAAAATCATGTGTATGTTCCATCGCTAGTTTCCGCATTTGTTGCTCCTCCCGGCGCAAATCAGCGTAGTACCTTTCCTTTTCAGTTGGCATTTTTTGTAGCGTTTCCAACATATAAATCAGTCGCTGCATGACTTTGGCATTGTCTTTACTGTATAAGCTGATCGAATATAAGGTATCGTGCAACAAGTCTTTAAAATCCATTGACTCTTCATAGATTAACACTTGATCGTTTTCATCTTGAAAATGTGCTTGATCGTTGATGGTCATCCGCATAGCAAATAAATGCATCAGGTAGTCAATAGCGTTTAGTGCTGTTCCAGGATCGTTGATACCAGGACTCATTGCTTTCATCGCTATTTCTGTGATGTGCTTAAAGCCAACCGTGTAGTTTTCATCTGCTGACTCTGCTCCCCCAAAACGCAGACAGGATAATACGTTTTTACGCTGTTCATCGTCCAATTTTGCTTCACTTCTTAGGATAGGCAAACCCTCCAATACGTATGTTCCGTTCAGGGCGAGAATATGGAAAACCGTTTCGTAATCCTTAGCTAAGCTCCCCAAAGCATCAATATTTGCCCCTCGATAGTACGCTGATTGTTGGCTAGTGAGTGCCTGCCAATCGTCACTTTCTGGTTCGGGGCTTTCACGTTGTCGTTCTTCCTTTTTGTTCAATGTTTGTAAACGTTCTAGCGTACTTCGCATAATGCGATTCAAGATAGAGCTGACCCGAATTTGCTGCGAAATAGAATGGATAAAATAGACAAACAAAATCAGACAAACGATCGCCGAGAAAATGGAGAAAAAGATGGCTAACCCAGGCAGTTGATACGCATCACCATCTGGCACGATACGAAGGAGGACAACAATGCAATACAAAATAGACCCAATATAAAATCCCAACACCATTTGATGCCGACGATTGGAAATAATACCAGGCAGCAAACGAGGTGTAAAGTTGGCAGCCGCTTGATTGAGTGTGACCATCACCATTGAAAAGC
>CAYLPW010000131.1:0-13300 GCA_964385665.1 uncultured Saprospiraceae bacterium | reverse complement strand
ACATGAAGAAGATCATTAATTGGGGCATCATCGGTGCCGGAAAGATTGCCAATAAATTCGCTACCGATATTCAAGTCACCACCAATGCGCGACTACATGCCGTCGCTTCCCGCACCCTTTCCAAAGCACAAACATTCGCTGATGAACACCACGCCAAACACGCTTTTGGTAGCTACGAAGCCTTGTTAGACTGTCCTGATTTGGATGCCGTATATATTGCTAGTCCACATACATTTCATGCTGAGCATAGTATACTGTGTATGGAAGCCGGTTTGCATGTCCTATGCGAAAAACCATTAGCCGTCAATACCCGACAGGTCAAAAAAATGATCGCCACGGCTAAAAAAAATGAAGTATTTCTAATGGAAGCTTTGTGGACGCGCTTCTTGCCGACCATGCAAAAAACGCAAGAACTCATACAAGAGCAAGCAATAGGTAAAGTCTATTCCGTACGTGCCGATTTTGGGTTCAAAGCGCCATTTGATCCTGAAAAACGCATTTTTAACAGACAATTGGGTGGCGGCGCATTGTTGGATATTGGTATCTATCCAGTCTTTTTAGCCTATTTTCTCTTTGGCTATCCAGATACAATCAAAGTAGAAGCGCGGATTGGGCAAACGGGTGTAGATGAAGAGATAGCCATGATTTTTAAGTACAAGGATGGGCATATAGCTGACTTGCATTCTACTATTTTGGCACACACAGATACGGAAGCCTTCATCTATGGAAGTGACGGTACGATCCATCTGAAAGAGCGGTGGTTCAATCCTACCGATATAGTACTCAGCAAGTACGACACCGAAAATACAAAAGATATAAACGATGAATTGATTCAATTCGAGTACCAAAGCGGTGGATTTGAGTATGAGATAGAAGCCGCTAGTGCTGCTATTTTAGCTGGCGAACAACAAGAGAAAAAATGGAATTGGGAAGATAGTTTGCAACTGATGCGCTTGATGGACGCTATCAGAGCAGAGATCGGCGTGGTGTATCCTGCGGATAAAAGGTAGGCTCACATAGACTTTACATTCGTATGTGTGAAATTTAACTAGGTTTACTAAACTTTCAAAGTTTAGTAAACCTTGATCGTCGGAAGTTGCACCTCTGATGAAACCTACGCTCACCAACAAGTACAACATTTATACTTTTTACTTGATCCTATCGAATTGAGGAATTGTCACCCCGCGAATATGATGCTTGAAAAGGTTTAAGTATGCCCATGTTGATTGCAGACCAAACATTCACGGGGTGACTGGACGGAATTTCGACAATCCGAGTTATGGAGCGCATATTTGCAGAACCCGAGCCAACTAGGTTTACTAAACTTTCAAAGTTTAGTAAACCTTGATCGTCGGAAGTTGCACCTCTGATGAAACCTACGCTCACCAACAAGTACAACATCTATACTTTTTACCCGAGCCTATCGAATCGAAGGTGCAACCTTCGACTATCCTTTATTTGGAAAAAAATATGATCGTCACTTCCCCAAATACAGCGTCATTTCACTGCCCTCAAACATCACTCCATCCAAATGTCCCATTTGTTGCTCATCTTTTGTCACCAAATGAATATGCGTATACGCGTCATGATGCACAAAAACACCTTGATGCGTGGTCGAGAAAAAACCCACCATTTCTACCTCTTCATTTTCTAGCTCATAGCCGACTTGACCAGCATGTGCTTCTTTCGGTGAACTTACCACACTGCCAGGTGCTAAATTCTGAATATGTATTTCCGCTGCCTGAACTGTTCCTATCAATTTGAACGTATATGGTTCATTGTTGCGCCAGTTCAAATCGTGAATGTAGTCTTGAATAGTTTGTAGATCAAACGTTTCGTTAGGAAGCTCTACTTCTTCCCAATCAGTCACATTCGCATACACAAAGAAGGGCGCAGATACGTCAAAGTTTTTTTCAACAGTCATGCTAGAATCTGCTGTGACACGTGACACGTAAGCCTGTCCATCATTGATAAGTAGTTCACCGCGCAAACCTGCCAGCGGACCAATACCATACAGTCCATTTTGGTCGGAAATCGTATCTAAATTGATAATGCCATCCAATTCACCTTTCCACATCACGTTTTTCATCGCACCTACCATTTGCAGGGCTGAGCTAGATGAAGCTGAACTGGCTGATGGCTGCTCTTGACAAGAAAAAGAGAATAGTAAAAAAGAAAATAAGAATAGTGATCGTCCCATTATATAAATTTTACGTGAGTGAACAGTCCATTTTGTCACTTCGTTTGCGCGATTCGTCTATTTTCTACAAAAGAATTCAGTATTTGCAACTAAATAATGTTTGCAACCCTCTACTTTTACAAACAATCAAAAACACTCGAAATGAAAATCCTGCTTTTACTAGGTAGCTTTTTGGGCTACTTCACCTTCGCGCAAGCACAAGTCAGCGCGAAACTCATGCGCTACATGGATGTCTCCGATGAGCAAATTGTCTTTGTCTACGGTGGCGATGTTTGGTTAGTGGCGAAAGAAGGCGGCACCGCCATGCAAATCACTCACTCACCTGGCGAAGAATCTTATCCTCGTTTTTCTCCCGATGGCAAATCTATTGCTTACACTGCTAGTTATCAAGGTAATCAAGATGTCTATGTATTGCCGTTGAGTGGTGGCGTTCCGAAACGACTGACGTATCATTCAGGCGCAGATCGAATGTTGGATTGGCATCCTGATGGAGACAAAATTCTGTTTGCCTCTTCGCGTGAAATGGGACAACGACGCGGACAACACTTTTACGAAGTGGAGGCAACAGGCGGCATGCCAGAAAAATTGCCTATTCCTTACGGCGAACTAGCGAGCTATTCTCCTGATGGCGACTATTTGGCATACATCACCAAATATACAGAAGGCTATCCCTTCAAACGCTATCGAGGTGGTTTGGCTTCTGATATTTTGATCTATGATACAAGAAGTAAAAACGTAATTAACATTACTGACAATACCGCAACCGATGGAAAGCCTTCTTGGGGCAAAGAGGAACTGTATTTTTTGTCGGATCAAGGTGAAGAAATTCGATTGAACATCTATGCGTACAATCCAAAAAATAAGGAAACGCGAAAGATCACGAATTTTAAAGACTTCGATATTTCCTTCCTCTCTGCAGGAGCAGATGAGCTAATTTTTGAAGCAGGCGGACAACTCTATTTGATGGACATGGATACGGACAAGTATCGTCCGATTGAAGTGAATGTTGTGAGTGACTTGTCCAATGAAATCGCACAGCGTAAGGATGTCAGCAAGAACATTCAAAATATGACAGCTTCGCCAGAAGGAAAACGCATTGTGTTTGAAGCACGCGGTGAACTATTCGATGTGCCTGTCAAAGAAGGCTATACGCTAAATCTGACGAAATCTAGTGGTGCATTCGACCGTCATCCAGCTTGGTCACCCGATGGAAAACATTTAGCGTATTGGAGCGATCAGTCTGGTGAGTTTGAAATACACCTACAGGAAACTAGCGGAGCAAGAACAGCCCGACAATTAACCAATCGCGGCAGTGGCTACGGCTATCAAATCCATTGGTCGCCCAACAGTGAACAGATCGCTTTTGTCGATGAGAAAAATGATATTACTATCCTCGATGTAGCGAATGGTAGTTCTTACGTCGCAACAAATACGGTTTGGAACTTAGGACATGGTCAACGCAACGGCTGGAAAATGGACTGGTCGCACGATTCGCGCTGGTTGACATACAGCTACGCGCCTAACGACAATTTCAACGACGCCATTTTTGTTTACGATACCGAAGAGAAGAAAGAACATCAATTGACGAGCGGCTTTTACAACGACTACCGACCAGTATTCAGCACAGACGGCAAGTACTTGTTTTTTATGACCGACCGAAACATGTCGCCGCACTACTCTGGACTGAGTGATGGAACTTGGGTCTATCCGAATACTACACAAATCGCGGTGATGAGTTTGACGGCAGATGCAGAAGATTTATTCAAAGCGAAAAGTGATGTGTACGAAGTAGAAGAGGACGAAAGCGACGAGGAAGAGGAGGAAGAGAAAGAAGACAAAAGTGATGAGGGAGAAGAGGAAGAAAGCGATGAGGAGCAGGAGGAAGAGGAGGACGAAGAAGAGAACAAAAATATCAAAATAGAAGTTGCTAATGCAGAAGCCCGCTTGCGTATCCTCCCAATAGATGCTGGTAACTTTTACGATTTGATGCCTTTCGAGGGAAAGCTGGTTTTTGCGAAAGGACCAAATACTGGCTCTGAAGATCGCGACATCAGTTTGATGGTTTTTGACTTGAAGGAGCAGGAAGCAACGCCTGTCATTTCAGGGATAAGCGGCGCAACGCTTACCGCTGATGGAAAAGCGATTTTAGTCTATTCTAAAGGAAAATACGGGATCATCCAGCCAGCACCTAAGCAGAAGATCGAAGACCCGATCCCAACAGATGGTTTGGTCATGGATTTAGTGCCACGAGAAGAATGGAATCAACTATTTAACGATGCTTGGCGCAGACATCGTGACTTTTTCTACGATCCTGCTATGCATGGATTGGATTGGGAAGAAATGCGCGATCGTTACGGCAATCTATTGAAAGATGCGCGTACGCGTTGGGATGTTAGTTTCTTGATTTCTAATCTAAGTGCGGAGTTAAGTGCTGGACACACGTATACATTTGGTGGCGATACGGAGCAAGTCGAACGGGTATCCACAGGTTTGTTGGGCATTGATTGGGGCATGAAAAATGGCAAGTATTATATCAAACGAATCATTCAGCCTGCTGTTTGGGATACTGAGGTGCGTTCGCCCTTGGATCGTCCGGGTATGGATGTCGAAGTGGGTGACTATATTCATTCTGTCAATGGCATTTCGCTCACCGATGCAGAAACGCCTTATGCGGCTTTCAATGGACTCAATGGAAAAACGGTCACACTACAAGTCAGTAAAGATGGTGACATAAAAAATGCCAAAGCGTACACCATTGAACTATTGACACCTGGCGAAGAAAGCCAATTGCGCTACCTTGCTTGGATCGAACGCAACCGAGTGATGGTGGACGAACTATCCGATGGGAAATTAGGCTATGTCTATATGTCGAATACGTCAGGACGTGGGCAGCTAGAATTGGTGCGCATGTATTATGGACAGTTGGAAAAAGAAGGCTTCATCATCGACGAACGCTTCAATGGTGGTGGTCAGTTAGCAGATCGTTTCTTGGAATTGATGATGCGACCAGTCGTCTATAACTTACATTGGCGGCATGGAAAAGATCATACGCACCCGATCAAGGCAAATCGTGGACCAATGGGGATGTTAATTAACGGCTGGGCAGGTTCTGGTGGCGATGGTTTGCCCTGGGCATTTCAAGAATTGAAAGCTGGACCAATAGTAGGGGAGCGAACGCTGGGTATTTTGGTAGGGCCTGCGACTGGACATCAGTTGATAGACGGTGGTGGCATCACTGTTCCTGGTGCGCGATTGTATGATAATGATGGGCATTGGTTTTGGGAAGGGGAAGGCGTTGCGCCAGATATTAAAGTGTGGGATGATCCAAATTTGTTGATGCAAGGACGCGACCCGCAGATGGAACGAGTGGTAAAGGAAGTGTTGGATTTATTGGACGATGCGCCACAGTTTACGCCAAAGCCACCTAGTGAAGATCGAACGGCGGAAGGTTTAAATGGGAAGGGGAAATAGGCTAATTTTGATAAGTGCGACTGAAGTTGCCCCCTTTTGTTATGAATGAACTTTCTCTGGATGATAATTGATAACAACAGCGTATGATTTCAATCATACGAGGTAAAAAAAGTTTGATACAAAACAAAAAAAGACCAATACGAAAGTATTGGTCTTCTGTTCAAATGATTTTATTATTAACTCTCAAAAGAGTATATCTTATCGACGTTTAGTTGTCGTATCGGTGATTACTTCACCTTCTACATGATCGACATCAACTTCTGTCTTACGTACAGTATCACGGATCGTTTCGACGTTCGTGTCTACTTCTTTACCTACAGTAATCTCCTCGACTACGTTGGTTACTTTCTCTGCCATAGCTACCTCAGCGTGCTCTGTCAAACTAATTGATCCTTCACGGAAGGCATCAAAGTCTGCTTCAGATGCTGGACGGTTGACTGGATTACGACGTACATAGACACGCTCTTCACGTAGTCTTACATCTTCGCTCACTGGCTTCTCAATCACTCTACTACGTACACGTACACCACCTGTTTCTATAGTGCGCTTGCCTACGTTCATATGCTCTTCTAGCACTTTGAATGTTGCTTCGTCACCTGAATCTTTCGCTACTGCTGCTTGGTAAGCGGTATAATCTCTTGTGTAATCATCTACATCTACTGCACCTGCGTGATCCAAGATTTCTGCTGCGCGTTCTGCTTCTGCTTTTGTTGCTGCATGTACGGTGATGATGTCTGACTTCGATGCGGCATAGCTATAACGCTTATACTCGTCGGTATCAGAACCAAATAACCAATCCCAAAATCCGGTAGAATGATTATCTTCATCATAATCATAGTAACGGTTATCTTCTACTACATCACCATCCGCTCGGTATGGAGACATATCAATACTGTCTTTTAAAAATCCAGCGCTCATTAGTTTTTCGCTAGCTTGTTGTGCGTTCTGCCTGTCGCGGAACATTCCTATTACAGTGAATCCCATAAAATTAATTTTGTCGTGAGTGCTTTGTTATGAACATACTAATAGCGGTCTTAACTCGTGCTCACTTTAGTTAAAAAAATAAATATTAATCTTGTATTTCTTAAGCAAGATGATCGTGATGACTCTGTTTTCTAGTAAAAAACAGAGGAATACCATATTATGCAGATTCTTCACGATTCACCTCTACATACTCACTACGCAAGGTAGTCTCGTATGTATCTGTGTGTTTCTTTTGTGTGTTAGTAATGATAATCTCTTCAACTAGCATTAACTTTTTGACCACCACGGCTACTTCTTTCACTACTGGAATAATGGTCGTATCGCCTTCTTGTCGCATCACCGGCATCTCCTCTACTTCCACATTTCGAGACACTCGTTGAATATCTATTTCATTGAAATTCAAGGGAATATCCAACTGAATATCCTCCGTTGCAATACGTTTATCAATCTGCACCTGACCAGTTTCTACTGTCTCTATATCAACGAGTAGCGATTCTTCGTGAACAGGAATAACGATCTCTTGCTCCTCGGTCAGCACGATTTCCTCTCTCTTCTTATCTAGCGGATCTGTCATTCCCATAAAGGCATAATATTGTTAGGCTGTTCGTCACCGTCTGTGTGAAAGACAGGAACGAATAGGCATAGAAAAGCCGAGTCACTCTGCTGAGTTGTAAACGATTATCTTTCTTCTTTTGTCTGATGCTAACAACTGTCAGCAAACCTCTATATCACAATAGACAAATTGGTGTACAATTCAACCAAGGTGACTCGGCTGTTTTTGTTATCTAAAAATCAAATGTGGATTGTATTTGAATGCAAGCAGCATATAAAGTGTAATTTTCTTATTACATATTTTTCTATGTCGCTTTCACTAATAGAACTATGAAAAATAGTTATCTGTTCGGTGAGAGTTAACATTTTTCAAGAAATCTAGGCGCACTAGACAACTGACAAAAAATTGACATAAATCATTGTCGTCATGAATGATGTCATAGTATCCAAACTTTCTTTACTTCCTACATTTATAAACGAAAGCAGGGGGCAGATTCCGAACTGTCAAATCCAGTTTCACTACATTGAAAGTTCTTTTCAGTTGCTTATACATGCTCAAACTATACTGATACTGAATAAAGATGCCTCCCTTTTTTAAATAGTGATGCACTTTATCAAGCAGTACATCTATATCAGAATCATCAAAAAGTGCCAGCGGAAGGCTGGAAATGATGTAATCAACTTGTTGGATGGACGCTTTTTCTAAAACAGTATCAAAATTAAAAGCAGATTCATTGAGGATAAAAACATTGTCATGCGCGGAAAACTTCTCGCTACAGTGAGCATAAAAATTAGGATTGACTTCAAAAGAATATAGATGGGTACTGTCCGCTATATTGGCTGCTAGTTGTTGCGTGATACAACCATTGCCTGGTCCAAATTCAATAATATGATCTGCCTCCGGTAGCACTAAATTTTTCAAGCAGTTCTTTATCAGATATTTTGAACTAGGCTTAATTGTACCTGTCGTCGCTATTGAAGCTACTGACTCTTTGAAAAAGTGAAAGAATGAGTCCATATTAGGGAATTGTGTGTGGAAATAGCGCAGTAATGTGGAGTGCTGTGTAGTAGATTTGTTATGCGGCATCTTGATGGACTACACCTAGTAAATTTTATTCTGCTCTGCGTTAATCCCAAAAGCTATCGGGTTTGCCTTGTTCAAAATAAAACTTGCTCTCTTTCGCCACAATCAGCTACTACGTAACAAGTCTATTTGTCTAGTCTACACATTTGTCATATCCAATTGCAAACGCCTAAGAACGATGAAATAATAAGTTATCTCTAAATCGGGAAGTTACTGCCTTATCGTTCCAAAACATGAAGATACGAATAGATAAATACAGATTGGATTTAAAATAAAAAAGCTCATCCATCAAGTGAATGAGCTGTGTAGCGTGGGGGAGGCTCGAACTCCCGACCTCAGCATTATGAATGCTGCGCTCTAACCGGCTGAGCTACCACGCCAAATGATTTTGGGAGCGCAAAGATAGAATTTCTGTTTTGATTCTGCAAGAGCGAACAGAAAATTAAATTTCCTGCGTCACTTTCCGCTTCGAGACATACTCATCCTTTAACATTTTAATCTTAATGCCAAACAACGCAAAAAGCAGTGTCATGAACGGACTTACATAATTAAATACAGCATAGATGAAGTAGTCGGCGACAGACACGCCCAATACGCCTGACTGATACGCCCCACACGTATTCCAAGGCACGAGCACCGAAGTCACCGTTCCAGAATCTTCTAGCGTTCGGCTCAAGTTTTCAGGTGCTAGTCCACGATCTCTATAAGCTTTGGAGAACATTTTTCCTGGAACGACAATGGCTAAATATTGATCAGAAGCGGTGACGTTCAGTGCCAAACAACTAGCCACTGTACTCAAGAATAAGCCAAAGACTGATTTTGCCATCCCCAAAAGTGCTGCACTGATTTTGGACAATGCCCCAATCGCTTCCATCACGCCACCAAACACCATAGCACAGATAATGAGCCAAATTGTTCCCAACATTCCAGCCATGCCGCCTGCGGAAAATAGATCCGCTAAGTCTTCATTGTTGGATGCCACACTCACATCTACCGTAATGGCATTCATCACTCCACGATAAGCCGATTCGGCAGTTAATTTCTCTGCGCCAGCCACTTGTAGTACGACTTCTGGTTGAAAAATAAGCGCGAACAATCCGCCTAAAAGTGTTCCAATTAATAGCGCAATCAACGGCTTCGTTTTGCGCATAATCATCCCAATCACAACGACAGGAACGATAAATAACCATCCACTAATATTGAAGGATTCTTCAATAGACGCCAACATCTCAGCGTTGTCCGTCGCACCACTTGTATCTTGTGTGAGTCCCAAAACAATGAAAACCAGTAGCGCAACCGCAATACTTGGTATCGTCGTCAATGCCATATATCGGATGTGGTCAAACAACTCTGCTCCTGCCATGGCTGGTGCCAGGTTGGTGGTATCTGAAAGTGGAGACATTTTATCACCAAAATAAGCCCCTGAAAGGACTGCCCCTGCTACCATACCCAATGGCAAACCAAGCGTTCCCCCAATTCCAATTAAAGCAATACCTACCGTCGCCGAAGTCGTCCAAGAACTACCTGTGGCTAAAGAAATAACGGCACAAATGATAACCGTCGCTGGTAGAAAGATCGTTGGATTTAAGATTTGGAGACCATAATAAATCATCGCTGGAATGATACCGCTAATGAGCCAAGTTCCAGCTAAAGAACCGACCATCAGTAAGATCAAAATAGCTCCAGTCGTAGATTTTAAGTTACCAGCGACGGATTCGATCATCGAGGCATAAGAAACTTTATTGAAAAAGCCCACAATAGCTGCTACTGCTGCACCCAATAGCAAAACAAACTGATTGGAACCACTCAACGCATCGTCACCGTAGACGACCAACACGTTATAGGCTAA
Organism: uncultured Saprospiraceae bacterium; assembly: GCA_964385665.1. GTDB lineage: Bacteria > Bacteroidota > Bacteroidia > Chitinophagales > Saprospiraceae > JAAUTG01. The sequence goes on along the minus strand of CAYLPW010000131.1, from coordinate 3,160 downwards.
CATCAGAATGAGAGCTACCAATGGAATCAAGGCTTGTCCCAGACTTATCGGTTTTACAGCTTGTATAGGATTGGGTTCGATCATCGTACACCTATTTTTTGTAAAGGGAAGAACGTAAATGTAAAGAAAATTCATGGATTGCTTAAATTCAAGCTTTCAATACTCAATACTCCACTCTATGTCCGCACGCCGATCTTTCTTGAAGCAATCTTTTCTAGGCGCAGGTGCTTTATTCACCCTGCCGTTTCTACAAACTGCATCAGGTAAACAACTGTTGCAAGCTGTCGCGCAGTACGCAAAGGAAGACGTAACTAAGAATGAAGATTTTTGGTATCTCATCCAACAAGCCTATACCGTCTCTCCAAGCATTCTAAATCTAAACAATGGAGGTGTCAGTCCACAACCACGGGTCGTACAAGAAGCCGTCGAACGCTATAATCGGCTAAGCAACGAAACGCCTTCCTACTATATGTGGCGTATTTTGGATCAAGGGCGGGAAGTGGTACGCGAAAAGTTGGCGGAGATAGCTGGTTGTTCCAAAGAAGAACTAGCCATTAATCGAAATGCCACAGAAGCGTTAGAAACGATTATTTTTGGCTTATCACTCAAAAAAGGCGATCAGGTAGTAGGAACAACCTACGACTATCCAAATATGATCAACGCATGGAAACAGCGCGCTCGACGAGACGGGATTATCTACCAGCAAATAAATTTACCTTTTCAAAATGAAGATGACGATTTAATTGTTCAACAGTTTGTAGATGCCTTTACCGACCAAACCAAAGTAGTGCATATTACGCATATGATTAATTGGACAGGACGAATTTTGCCAGTCCGAAAGATAGCAGATGCAGCACACAAGCGAGGTATTGAAGTCATTGTGGATGCAGCACATACTTTTGCTCATATCGACTACAAGATCGAAGATTTGGGGGCAGATTACTGGGGGACGAGTCTACACAAATGGTTGTGTGCGCCTTTTGGGAGCGGCTTGTTGTATGTAAAAAAGGACAAAATTCTGAACGTCTATCCACTATTTGGAGCACCCGAGGGACAAGACGATAACATTCGTAAATTTGAGCATTTAGGAACGCGCTCCTTTGCCATTGAGCAAGCGATTGGTCAAGCTATTGATTTCCACCATATGATTGGGAGTGAGCGAAAAGAAAAACGCCTGCGCTACCTGAAAAACTATTGGCTGGAACGTACTAGCGATCTACCGAACTATCATGTTTACACTTCTGATGTAGCGGAACAATCGTGTGCAATTGCGCTGCTAGGTGTGAAGGATCAAGAAGCACAAAAATTAGGATCGTATTTATTTAGAGAGCACAAAATTCATACGACAACCATTACTTGGGCGGATGTAGATGGAGTGAGAATAACACCCAATGTGTATACAACGACGCGCGATTTGGATCGTTTAGTGAAGGCATTGATAGCGTACGCGAAAATGTAAGAAAAGTGATAGATTGGCTCGACTAGTGAGTGAATAATAAGAAATTAAGTTATGCAACTATTCTATACCACACAACTAACCGCAACCACCGCTGAACTCGACGCAGAGGAAACGCGCCATCTACAAGTGCTACGCAAAAAAGTAGGGGAGGAGATACATTTAATCAATGGAAAAGGCGACCTGCTCACTGCACGCATTGCAGCACTGAAAAAGAAAGTAACTTTTCTCGACATCATCGACCGACAACATACACCACCACCCATTTCCCAACTTCATATCGCCATTGCGCCACCTAAAAATATTACGCGTTTTGAGTGGTTTCTGGAAAAGGCGACAGAGGTTGGTATTCAGACGATTACGCCTTTGATTTCAGCACGTTCGGAGCGAAAGCGGCTGCGACTAGATCGGGCAGAAAAGATCGTATTGAGTGCTATGAAGCAGGCGAATCGAGTGTACTTACCGAACGTAAATGAAGCAATGACTTTCGCTCAATTCATGCAGCAAGAAGAGCTAAAAGACGATCAACTCATCAAATACATCGGGCATTGTGAAGTAGGCGATAAAGTACGTATCTGGAACAACTACGAGGCTGGGAAAGACGTTGTGGTATTGATCGGTCCTGAAGGTGATTTTAGTCCTTCGGAAATTGAACAGGCGCAGTCCACTGGCTTTCAAGGCATTGATTTGGGGAAAGTGCGACTGCGAACGGAAACGGCAGGCATTGTCGTTTGTCATACGATCAATTTAAAGAATCAACAGCACTAAATTTCTCAAACTCTCATTCTCTCAAACTCTCTTCCATGAAAGGCATTAGCTTATTCGTCCTCATTCTTGCTTCCTTCGCATTCACTTCCTCCACTGCCAATCTAAAAATGGCACTCCTCAAATACAACGGCGGTGGCGACTGGTATTCCAACCCAACTGCTTTACCTAATCTCGCGCAATTTTGCAACGCCCAACTCGGCACAAATTTTGAGACCGACTACGCTGAAGTAGAGGTAGGCAGTTTGGACTTATTTAACTACGCTTTTGTCCACATGACTGGACACGGAAACGTTGTGTTCTCGAATGCCGAAGCTCAAAACTTACGCAACTACCTGATGGCGGGCGGCTTCCTTCACATCGATGATAATTACGGGATGGATCCCTACATCCGCACTGCGATGAAGCAGGTATTTCCAGAACAAGAACTAGTCGAATTGCCCTTCGATCATGCGATCTATCGCCAAAAATTTGACTTCAAAACAGGTTTGCCCAAGATTCACAAACACGACGACAAGCCTGCTCAAGGCTTCGGTATTTTTTGGGAAGGTCGATTGGTTGTTTTCTACACGTATGAAACGGATCTAGGCGACGGTTGGGAAGATCAAGAAGTGCATAAAGATCCAGAAGCAGTGCGTCAGCAAGCGTTGCGTATGGGTGCCAATATTGTGCAGTATGCGTTTGGGCAGTGATTTAGATGTTAGATCTGAGAACTATACATTTCAACTAAATTATGTATCATCCCTACAGGATGAGTTCAGCGGTATCTAATTGGCTAACGGTATTTTATCCCGATGGGATAGGCAACGTATACTATCTCGTAGAGATTATATATCGTTAGTTATTCGGTCAGCATCCATCTTTCATCCCATCGGGATGATACTCAGTTTTAATAGACAAGCATACAATATTCGTCTTTTGTATAGCTCTCAGATGTTA
>CAYLPW010000130.1:0-13555 GCA_964385665.1 uncultured Saprospiraceae bacterium | reverse complement strand
GAAGAGTTCGACGGCGTTTGGGGTGCGGTTGTTGGTGGCGTTTTTGGAGGGGTTGAGCTTGAACGAAAAGGTATGATTGAAATCATACCCTTTTGTCATGCAATACGTTTCTAGATCAATCACCTCCATCAGTTAGAAAATAGCCTCTAAACGAGTAATCAGGGTCTTTCAATTTCCAATATTGAAGACAAGTTGTGCATTGATAGATGTATGCTCCATCGTCTTTGTGCCGCTTGCCGTCGGATTTGAATTTGATGAATTGTAGTTGGTTGCACAGATTTCTACATATTTTTAATCAAGAACCAATATTTTTTCCACATATCCCACAATTGATAAAGAAAGTACTAAGCTTATTAATAGATACCCTATAATAATTGAATCTAAATTTGAGTTATTTGACTTCAATAAGAAAAAAAAACTCATAGTTAGAAAATAGCATAGCAGTACTCCTAAAAATACGAAACATAGCAAAGCAGTCAATTTCTTTACGCTCTTATTCATAATAATTAGTCTTATATAAACTAAAGATCGTCGAAGGTTGCACCTTCGATGCAATATGCTCACCTAAACTAAAGAGGTTATAGCAGTAAAGGATTGACGTATACCGCCTACCCTCGCTTCCGAAACCCAATCCCTTTCCGACCAAACACTCCATCTTCCTTACTCAAGGTAAAGCTAGCCACATCGTCTAGCGTCAGTACATTAGACGATATTTTTTCGCGTTCTTGCAAAGAGAGACTAGCAATACGCAGATTCTGATTTTTGATGGCTTCGGCGACGACTTGACGTACCGTTCGGGCATTGCCGAAGTACTTATCGCGGTACTCGTACAAGAAAGTAAGGTAGCGTTCTAGGTGTTCTTTCGCTTCTGGCGTCGGGAAAATATCTTTTTGATGCAGCATAAACAGCGAAATTTCCATCAACTCGACTGGCGTATAGTCATCGAATTTCAAGACCTTATCGAAGCGCGAGTTAAGACCTGGATTTGCCTTCAGAAACGTCTCCATATTATCTGGATAACCTGCCGCGAATAAGAAAAACTGTCCCCGATGATCTTCCATTCGTTTGAGGAGTGTTTGGATAGCTTCGTCGCCAAAATCACCGTGCGTGGACGTGCCGCGCATACTCAAAGAATAGGCTTCGTCGATGAAGAGCACACCGCCCATGGCTTCTTCAATTTTTTCGGCAGTTTTGATGGCGGTTTGTCCCACATAGCCAGCGACTAACCCCTGTCGGTCGGTTTCGATCATTTGTCCGCGCTCTAGTACACCTAATGCTTTGTAGAGACTAGTCAAAATACGTGCGACGGTGGTTTTTCCAGTTCCAGGGTTGCCGACAAAAGCGGTGTGTAGGAAAAAGCTGTTCAACACATTGCGTCCAGTTTCACGATAAAAACGAACCAACTTGACCAACTCTTTGATCTGCCCCTTTACCTTTTTCATCCCAATCAATTGATCGAGTTCGTTCATGGAACGTTCGAGTAATGCTTCGTCGATAGGAATGTCTGGCAGTTCGTATTGTGGCTTAATATCCACCTTTTGGACGTCATCAAGAATGATCGTTTCTAGCACTTCATTGTCTAGTTGTTTGGGTGCTTCATCGGACATGACACGCAAGCCTAATTGAATCTTCGCTTTTTCGATCAAGTCATGTACGAAACGCGCATTCCCAAAGGAGCGGTCGCGTGTTCGGTAAGCTTCTGTGATGAGGTCACCGATGGCTTTCGTGGCTGGCTCTTCTAGTACGACGGCTTTTTCTCGCGCGGCGTATTGCGCTATTTTGGTGAGTGCTTGGGGTAGATAATCTTTGAACTCAAAGTAATGTTTGAAGCGCGACTTTAGACCTGGGTTGGAGTCTAGAAAAGCATTCATTTCCTTGGGATAGCCAGCGACGATGACGGCTAGATCACCCTTGCCATTCGACATTTCTTTGACGAGTATTTCGATGACTTCTCGACCAAAATCTTTTCGATCATCCGAGGAACGCGCTAGGGCATAAGCTTCATCAATAAAGAGGACGCCACCTCTTGCTTTTTCAATCGCTTCCTTAACTTTCGGCGCAGTCTGCCCAATGTACTCACCTACCAAATCGACGCGGTCTACCTCATGGACGTGTCCTTTCGACAATAAGCCCATTTTCCGATACAAACGTCCCATCATACCAGCTACGGTCGTCTTTCCAGTACCAGGATTGCCGATGAAAACAGAGTGCACGTTGACTTCCTCTTTCTCCTCAAAACCCTTGTCTTTGCGCAACTGTAAGAACTGCAAATACTGCGCATGCTCCCGTACTTTTTGCTTGATTTCTTGTAAACCAACTAACTCATCCAATCGAGTCATCACCTCCTCAAACGTCAACTTGTCATCTTCATTGGGTGTCATGACGAGTGGCGTATCCTGGTAAGGCACGTAGACTTGGTTGATGCCTTCTTCAAAGAGTTCGCCGACTTTGAACGCGACGCTGGCAACCAATTTGTCTAGAAAAATCACTTCTGCGGTGTACTCGTCCGCCCGCCAAGAGCCTTTCACATTCGATCCCCAACCTGCGGTAATCAGAATGCTGTCCGTACCTGCTTCTATTTTTTGTAGCTTAACGATTTCGCCTTTTAGCTCACGGGCGTTGTTGTAGAATTTAGTGAACACTTCGCACTGCCAATCTTGACTAACATGTAGATTTTTTAATGCAACTTCAGCATAAATATAGCGTGTATCTTCGGTATCAAATTCTTTATAGTAGACGCGTTCTTCAACCGGAAAATCATCATACGGTCCTTCATACAACTTCACCGATTCGACGCTGATATACGCGTTTTCTTCTGAAAAGACGTCTTTTTCCGCTTCTTCTACATAGAAATATTTCGTGGCAACTTTTTCACCTTCTACCCATGCTTCCCAGTAGTAGGTTCCCTTTTTCCAAAATGCACCATATGACTTGTTGCCCCAACCCTCACGAATGTAGACGATGTTGTCGTATTTATTCACTTTACGATGAAAATCCAACGCACACATTTCTGTCTTTCCTTTCTCTACTGAAAAGCATTTCAATTCTACATTGACATCCCAGTCGTCCTCATCGAAAAGTTTGTTGTAGAACGATAATTCCGCATAGACATAGGTAGTTTCGTACCGATCAAATACTTGGCGATATTTTTTTTTATTGTCGGCTAACCACTCTGTGGAAGAGTAGACTTTTAATGCCCTGAATTTAAAATGACCAGTTTTTTCACTTTCCGTGTTCTCTAGCATAAATGATCGCCTTTTTCTGTTCGCAATAGTGGTTTTTGAATTTGGCTAATAACTAACGTAATTATGGTTGTAGTACGTTGTTTTTTCACGTAAGATTTGGTAAAATAGAAACTTTTTAAAGGATAACCAATACCTGTGCCAAAAATTAGAGCAGCTTATTTTCATTGAGTTGTAGCGCAATTTGTTGACCAATCTGCTGCAATTGAGTGGCTGCAGTTGCGATAGCTATCTCTAAAGAATCAACTTGTTCTCTAATGGTGTAGAGTTGATGGATACCCAACTCATCAGGTATAGGTTGTTCTGCATCACCACATACTAAAAGGATTGGTTTTTGATGCTTTTTGGCTAACTGGCAGATGCCGCTGACTACTTTTCCTTGAGCAGTTTGCCTATCTAGTTTGCCTTCACCCGTGATGACTAGGTCGCATGTACGTATGTCTTCCTCTACGCTAGTTAGTTCGATAAAAAATTGAATCCCCGATAGCAGTTGTGCATTTAGCAAAGCTACAGCTCCTCCTCCTACTCCACCTGCTGCACCACTTCCAGCAAGCTGAGCAATATCTTTGTATTGATGATGAACGAACTGTGCTGCCAAATTTTTCAACCCATTTTCTAACGTAGCAATAGCGGTCGGACTTGCTCCTTTCTGAGCAGCATACACCTGTGCTGCTCCGTTTTCGCCATAAAAGGGATTGTTGACATCACTAACAACTTTGATCTGAATCGTACTAAGATCGATACTATTTTGACTGGTCGCTATTTGATCGATATGTACTAGATTCTGCCCAATGGGTGCTAACGCTTTTCCTGCTTGGTCGTAGAATTGATAGCCCAATGCCTGAGCGATACCTATTCCACCGTCATTCGTTGCACTGCCACCAATGAATAAATAGATCGTTTTTGCCCCTTTTTGAATAGCATCTGCGATCAATTGTCCTGTTCCGAAAGTGCTTGTGAACAAACAGTTTCGTTCCTTTTGTGTCAATAAAACTAGCCCTGAGGCAGCTGCCAACTCAATGTATGCCGTCTGCTGACAGTTCTTGTATTGCGCAATTATAGATCGACCTATTGGATCTTGCACTTCACACGAGACAGTTTCCAATGGCAAGTAACTTTCTAATACTGCTAAAGAACCATCTCCACCATCTGCCATCGGTTTTCTTATGATGCTCATAGCCGACAATGGCTCTTTAATTCCCATTGAGAGCGCATCGCAAACGCCTGCTGCACTTAACGAACCTTTGAACTTGTCTGTGGCGATCAGGATAGTCATGATAGAAATCTTTTAGTAAAAATAGACTATTTTCTTTTTCCGTTAATTATCTTAGTCGCTCAACCAACTATGCAACATGAAGTACCTATCCTTCGCCTTCCTTTTTATCTGGAGCAGTTTTCTCGTTCCTGAAGACCGACAACCAAATATTTTGTTTTTGATTGCCGATGATTGGTCTTATCCACATGCTAGCATCTACGGTGATCCAGTCGTACGAACACCTACTTTCGATTTTTTAGCGCAGTCTGGCGCGTTGTTTCGGAATGCCTATTGCGCATCGCCTTCTTGCTCCCCTTCACGTGCCGCTATTTTGACTGGTCGCTATCCACATCAAAATGAAAGCGTGGGTAATTTATGGTCAGTTTTTCCTAAACACCTTCCTAATTATGTCGACATTTTGGCAGCAAATGGTTATTTCACTGGCAAATCGCGCAAAGGTTGGGGACCTGGTGACTACGAAGCTGGTGGCTACACGGACAATCCAGCAGGTAAGCAGTTTGCTGACTTTAAGACTTTTTTAGAAAAGCGTCCTGCGAGTCAGCCGTTTTGCTATTGGTTTGGCAGCAACGATCCTCATCGTGACTATGAGATGAATACTGGAACGCTAGTAGGTATGGACAAAGAGGCAGTAGAAGTACCTGGCTTTTTCCCAGATGTAGATTGTGTCCGTAATGACCTACTGGATTACTATTTTGAAGTGGAACGTTTTGATCGGGAATGTGGCAATATTATTCGGCAGCTGGAGAAGAATGGAGAACTGGAAAATACACTAGTCGTCATGACAAGCGATAACGGAATGCCGTTCCCAAGAGCAAAAGCCAACTTATACGACTACGGAACCCGGATGCCATTAGCCATCTATTGGAAAGGAGAAATCAAGGCTGGCACAGAGATCACTGAGTTTGTGAATTCAATAGATTTCGCGCCTAGTTTCTTGGAAGCGGCAGGTATTGAAGTACCTGAACGTATGTCTGGTCATTCCTTTTGGTCAATTTTAAAAGGAGAAAAATCAAAGACGGATCGCTCTAAAATACTACTGGAGCGCGAACGCCATGCCAATGCGCGTAAAGGTGACCTCAGCTATCCAATGCGTGCTGTACGAACGCACGATTACCTCTACATTCGCAATTTTGAACCCAATCGCTACCCTGCTGGCGATCCAACCGCTCATCAGTCAGTGGGGCAGTATGGCGACATTGATAATTCGATTACGAAGTTCCTAATGATGGATGGTGCGGGACAAAAAGGAGAAGTGGATTATTTTGAGTTGGCGTTTGGGAAGCGTCCTTCGGAGGAGTTGTATGATGTGCAAACTGATCCGTATCAATTGACGAATTTAGCTGTTAAAACATCCATGAGCGACACCCTTCAGCATTATCGCCAACTGCTAGATCAATGGATGGTAGAAACGAATGATCTGCGCGCGACTGCACCCAACACCATGTATTGGGATACGGTACGCTATACCCCTGATTATCAACATGACAACTTTGATTTGGAAGCTGGTCTTACGAATTATTTTATGCTGGAAAGAGCAGCTTGGCGAATGGATACGGTGCGTTGTGAGTAAGTACGTGAACCCAAATAATCGACACTTTCATTGACGGGCTAATTTTCCGTTACTCGGCGTTAGATTTTGCTTCCATAACCAGTTATGCAAGAAAAATCTGCCTTGATTAACGAAAAATTAGCTAGGTCAAAAGTGACGTTTATTTACATTCAAGTACTTAGTAGGTATTCAAACCATTTATCATCTAGATGGGCAATGGCAATGATCCGCAGTGGCAAGATAACGGTGGGCTGCCACAATATAGAGCGTATTGGACATCGTATTCCTTTGGTGATTTGTCAGAAGTAGCGAAAACACGTCAAACAATTTTACAGAATCTAATACCTCGACTCAAAATTAGATCACAAGCGCGTGTAGAAGGAAAATTTGTCATCGTGAAGGGGCAGCTACGTACTTATAAAATTCATATTGGCAGTACTAACATACTTATGGAACCTAATGATCAGTATTTATGCATCGTCCCTTCACGTGCCACTGATCAATCAATGAATAATATCTTTCTGCCATTTGAAGGCGACAAGGGACTGTCTGTTATTTTGAGCAAGGCATTTCTATTAGCAGATGATACCCATATTACTGACCCGACAATTACGAGTCAGATTAAGCGGTATTGAGTGGGTTGTGCTTTGGAATCTAGGATAGAAAATAGAGGTATTGATATACGAAGCTTTTCAGGGAATATCCGTAGTTGAAACTACTGATCTGGTGTACTAGAGCAAGAATTTTTGGAAGCAAAATACATAACTTCTACTTCAACTCTCCAGTATTCGCTTCCTCCTCACTCGCTACCGAAACACTCTCAATAGAAGGTGCTTTCCACTTTGCATAGCCGACGTTTAGATTCTGCGCTACGTTAATGGCTTTTCCACTTCGCCGTTTTTCATAGATCAAAGCTAAGGTCATAATAATGCTCGTTGCAATGATGATGTATAGCAAAATACCACTATCGAAACCAGCGACTTCTTCTTCTTCAGGAATAGCATTGAACAATAAAATAGTAATCAAACCACGAGGAGCAATGAATAATTGAGGTAGAATGTCCTTACCTAATGCAATACGTAAAACAACAAACCGAATAACGTAAATGGACAAAATAATCAACCCACTAATGAGGGCGACCCGCCAATCTACTAAAGAAGATAGAGAAATAGTGATACCAAAAATAACAAAGAAGAAGGTGCGTACCACAAAGGCCGTTTCTGCTGTTACGACATGTAGACCTTCATAAATTTCACGAGCATTTTTGTAATTCAAAAATCGGCGGAATACCTTCGTCGGGAAGAACAATCGCATATTAGCGATCAATAAACCAAATACTAAAATGGTAATCAAAGAAGATAGATGCGCCAATTTCCCAACCGAATAGAGCAACAATAGAACAGCAATCAATAAGAACAGCTTAACGTGGGACTTGATATTTTGGAAAATCAAGACGATCGCGTAGCTCGCAATTAAGGATAAAACGATGGTCAGCAAAACATTGCCTAGATAAGCAACTGCACCACCAGCTGCACTATTCGCCGCGTGTTCGCCGTGTTCGCCACCATGCAGTTGGCTTGTCAGAAAATAGAATAAAATAATACCTAGAATGTCCGAAAAGGTACTTTCATAAATATGAAATTCTTTCTTGGTTTCGGATAAGCCCGTCACACTCGGAATGATGATCGCACTGGATAAAATAGAAAGTGGAGTGGCATACAACCAAGCTTTTTGCGTCGTCATTTCAGGAATAAAGTTCTCCAAGATTAAAGCTGCCACCCAAGTCGATAGTAGTAGACCAACTAGTGCAATCATAAATGCTTTGAAAATGGGGAAAAGCTTTTCTTGTTTCAACTCCAACTCCAGTGCCGCCTCCAGTACAATCATGATCAGACCGACGATGCCCAGTACTTCAAGGATAGGAAAGAAGTTAAGGTTCTCAAAACCCAGTGAAACAATCCCAAAGTTGAGGAGAATACCCAGTAAAATGAGCATCAATACCGAAGGGATATTGGTGCGTTTGGACAGTTCGCCGAAGAAAAACGACAAGATCAGGATCGTCGAGGCTTCAATGATGAGGTTATAGGAGGAGAGGATGTCAAAATTTTCCATAATGTTCGGTTGAGTAGCTGTGACTAAGTTTGAGTTCCATGATGCATCTACATCTTACATGTTCAACTGTAGATTTGATCATTTCACGTTACTCGCACAGAAATGTTCTAGGGTTTAATTCAAAATAGTACACTCATAGTCCCGTTCTTCTAAAGTGCGAATGAGTTCGTAGAGGTGCTTTTCTTCTTTGACAGATAGTTGCACATTTAGTTTTTGATGATCGTCAGGAGTCGTTCTAATTTTCGGGCGATGGTTCCAATCCAAATAAGGTAAGGAAGCGAGTAAGTCCAAAAACTCTTTATCGGCTCTCTTTTCTACAGGCGAATGCACTTGCAACGCATAAAAACCACCTACTTCTTGATCGGTTAATGTATAGCCTTTTTTGTAAATGTCTGTATAGTTGGTGAATGATCTTCCGTCTGTAGTTTGTAGGTACAATCCTAAGCGTCCGATACGCGAAATGACACCCTGCGTATCGGCTGTTTTTAAGCGTTTGCCTAAGGATACTTGTTGATTGATCCGTAGCAATAGACCGCTCAGATAATGTCGTAAATACGGGAAGGCAATAATAGCTACTCCTCCAATAATAACACCATGCAGTAACGGATTGATGAGTACAAACGTACTACCGACGATAAGAATCACTAACGGTTCGTAGATGAGTAAAATAACTTCTACCCATCTTCTGGTCGCCAATGCTAAAGGTGAGGTGATCGACGGCTGAGATAATCGACGTTTTAAAAAACGCAATATGAAGTAGCTGCCCACAAAAATAACAGCTTCTACCAGCAAATCCGACCATGTAAATTGTTCTAGGTTCATTCTGATTGTTGGTTAAGAGCTTATTGGTTTTCTGTTTTAGATCGCTTCGCGTAAATGTACAACTTTCCTAAAACTAAAAAGACCAAAGGTTAAATAGCACCTCTGGTCTCTTGTTTTCTACTTCTAAAGAACACTCATTTAAGCATTACGGTTCTTCGCATTCAAATCCTCGAATGCACTGACTAGTCGCTCACTAAAGCTTTGCTCCGCAGCACGCAGCCATTTTCGTGGATCGTAGTTTTTCTTATTCGGCTTGTCGTCGCCGTCTGGATTTCCTATTTGCGTCTGCATATAGTCGCGTTTACCTTCATAGTACTCACGGATACCGTCCCAGAATGCCCATTGCAAATCGGTGTCAATATTCATTTTGACTGCGCCATATTCGATAGCTTCTCGGATTTCTTCACGCGAAGAGCCAGAACCACCGTGAAAGACGAAGTTGATGGGATTTTCCGCTGTATTGAATTTTTTCTGAACGTGTTCTTGCGAATTTTTCAAAATAATCGGCTTCAACTCCACATTGCCAGGCTTGTAGACTCCGTGTACATTTCCGAAGGCTGCTGCAATCGTAAAGCGTGGACTGATCTTCATCAACTCCTCGTACGCGTACGCCACTTCTTCTGGCTGCGTGTACAATTTAGAGCTGTCCACATCTGTATTATCCACACCATCTTCTTCACCGCCAGTCACACCCAACTCAATCTCCAACGTCATGCCCATTTTATCCATGCGTTTCAGGTACTTTGCACAGATTTCGACATTCTCTTCGATAGGTTCTTCTGACAAATCTAACATGTGTGAGCTATACAATGGGCGACCAGTCTGCTCAAAATGCTTTTCACTTGCATCCAACAAGCCATCAATCCAAGGTAGCAACTTCTTCGCGCAATGATCGGTGTGCAAAATGACGGTTACCCCGTAGGCCTCTGCTACAGCATGAACGTGCTGTGCCCCAGAAATACCACCTAAAATAGCCGCTTGTTGCCCTTCATTGGACAATCCTTTTCCAGCGAAAAAAGACGCACCACCATTCGAAAACTGAACGATCACTGGCGAATTCAAATCACGAGCCGTTTCCAGTACTGCATTGACGCTGTTCGTCCCCACTACATTGACAGCAGGTAACGCAAAATTGTGTTCGTTGGCGTAGTTTAATAGTTCAGTGACTTCATCGCCATGCAAAACGCCAGCGCGAAATCGTGTTTTAGATGTTGTAGACATATTTTGTGTTTTCTTTTTGATAAATGAAAGAGCTAATAACTATATAAATCTGGAGACCATAAACATCTAAAACACGTAGTTTCTTGATGTACAGTGTATTAAGTACGTGAACCCAAATAATCGACACTTTCATTGACGGGCTAATTTTCCGTTACTCGGCGTTAGATTTTGCTTCCATAACCAGTTATGCAAGAAAAATCTGCCTTGATTAACGAAAAATTAGTTAGGTCAAAAGTGACGTTTATTTACATTCAAGTACTTAGCATTATTCTAGGCAGTCAAATGAAAAATTAATATTTAGGAACGGTCAAAAAACAGCACACATAGATTTTTCCAGCTAAAGCCAAAAAGGAAGATAGCTACGAAAGGAAGGCTAATCACTCACTATATGAGTTCCTTCTCAGTTAGATAGCGTTCTGCATCCAAAGCCGCCATACAGCCTGTTCCAGCTGCCGTGACCGCTTGTCGATACACATTATCCTGTGCGTCACCACTTGCGAAAACGCCCTCAATATTCGTTTTGCTGGTACTCGGTTTTGTGATGATATAGCCTGTTTCGTCCATATCCAGCCACCCTTCGAAGATGCCCGTATTTGGTTTATGCCCGATGGCAACGAAAAAGCCTTTCACTGGAATCGTACTCTCTTCGCCAGTTTTATTGTTTCTAACGCGTACACCTTCCACTTCTTCTTCTCCTAGCACTTCTACCGTTTCTGTATTCCAGTGTACGATAATATTTTCCGTTTTCTTGACGCGATCCTGCATAATCTTGGACGCACGCATTTCGCCACGACGGACGAGCAAATGAACTTTTGGACTCAGTTTGGATAGATAGACTGCTTCTTCTGCTGCGGTATCACCACCCCCTACTACTGCCAATTCCATCCCTTTGTAAAAGAAACCATCGCACACAGCACAGGCTGATACACCTCTGTTTGCTAAACGCTGCTCTGACTCCAGACCTAGCCATTTAGCACTTGCCCCAGTTGAAATAATAATGCTATCTGCATGAAGTTCTGTACCGTCCTCTGCCCAAACTTTATGTGGCGTCGATGAAAAGTCGACTTTATCAATAAGTGCGTAGCGAATATCCGTACCGAAACGTTCGGCTTGTTTGCGAAAATCTTCCATCATTTGTGGCCCCATGATCCCATCCGAATACCCTGGATAGTTCTCTACATCTGTAGTCGTAATCAATTGACCACCTATCTGTTGTCCAGTGTATAAGACTGGTTTTAAGTTTGCTCTAGCGGCATATATTGCTGCGGTATAGCCCGCCGGTCCTGAACCAATAATCAAGCAGTTGACGTGCTCTGCTGGTTTTGACATAATCGTATGATTTTATTTGTTGGTACAAAATTAAGGAATGAAAGGAAATGAATCACTCATTTTTCCAAACCATTCTTGATTCTAACAACAATATAAGCGTAAAAAAGGATGAATAAAGGAGATTGGGAATACGAGGCAGTGTAGAGGTTTGACTGTAAAATTATCTTTAAGGAAGTGATACAGGCAGGACTATTAGCTTCTATATCATCGAGGAGCATTGGTGTGTTCATAATAGTGCTACTGAATAGATAGGTGTTCCTACAACAAAAACGATAAATAATAAAGCCCTTCACTACTTGTGAAGGGCTTATAAATTATTTGTTTCTTATGTCGATACACACTACGCTGCCAATTGCAAAACCACAGAACGATCCAGCTTCTGTTGTGCGTACTCTTTCGTCACCGTAAAGGTGTGTACATCAGGTTGAGAAGGCAATTCAAACATCGCATCCGTCATCACAGCTTCGCAAATGGAACGCAATCCTCGTGCTCCTAGATTAAATTCCAATGCTTTTTCAGCAATATAATCTAATGCATCCGTCGTGAAGTCTAATTCAATACCTTCTAGCTCAAATAAGCGCTGATATTGTTTGATGAGTGCATTGCGCGGTTCTGTCAAGATACGCTTCAAGGCATCCAAATCTAGCGGCTTCAAGTACGTTAATACCGGTAAACGTCCAATCAATTCAGGAATTAATCCATACGCTTTCAAGTCTTGCTGATTGACATATTGCAACAAATGCTCTCGGTCTATTCGAGCGGGCGCATTGTCCCCTTTGAAGCCAATCACTTGTGTATTGACACGCTTGGCAATTACTTTTTCAATCCCATCAAAAGCACCTCCACAAATAAAGAGGATATTCTGTGTATTGACTTTGACTAGTTTTTGCTCAGGGTGTTTGCGTCCACCTTGTGGGGGCACATTCACGTCCGTACCTTC
Organism: uncultured Saprospiraceae bacterium; assembly: GCA_964385665.1. Taxonomy (GTDB): domain Bacteria; phylum Bacteroidota; class Bacteroidia; order Chitinophagales; family Saprospiraceae; genus JAAUTG01. The sequence goes on along the minus strand of CAYLPW010000130.1, from coordinate 1,064 downwards.
CAGCATTTTTAACATTGCTTGCTGTACACCTTCTCCAGAAACATCTCTTGTAATGGATGGATTATCACCTTTTCGAGCCACTTTATCGACCTCATCAATGTAGACAATACCCCGTTCTGCCAAGTTGATGTCAAAATCACAAACTTGTAGCAATCGACTCAAGATGCTTTCCACGTCTTCTCCTACATAGCCCGCTTCTGTAAATACTGTTGCATCGACAATAGCAAAAGGGACGTTTAAAAACCTGGCAATCGTTTTCGCTAACAAGGTCTTTCCAGTACCCGTCCGTCCGACAAAGAGAACATTCGATTTTTCGATTTCTACATCATCATTAAACGTCTGTTGAAGTCGTTTGTAGTGATTGTAGACTGCCACCGAAAGAAATTTCTTTGCATCTTCTTGACCAATGATGTACAAGTCCAGATACTCTTTGATGTCTAACGGACGAATGTTGTCTGGCAGATAAAACGCTGAACTAGCTGGTGGTGCTGTTTCTGTTTCCTTCGATTTTCCACCTCCATACAGCTCCTCTTCCACTATATCCACCGCCTGCTCTACACACACTTCGCATATATGACCATCCACTCCAGCGATTAACAATAAAGCTTCTGATTTGTCGCGTCCGCAAAAGGAGCAACGATAATTTTGTCTGGTACGGCGCATATTATGATTATCTTCGAACATGTTTTTTGTTTTGAGCCATTAGCTATCAGCATTGAGCTGTTAGCACTTTCAAACTTGATAGTCAAGTGGTGGAGCACCTATCAGAGTACTATAAGTAGGTGTGTCTAAGTGATCGACACTTTTGAACGGCTCTTTTTCCTTCTAAAATCACTTAAAAATAGTTCCGTAGCTACGGCTATGCAATGATTTTGAAGCCCTTTTATAAGAAAAAATTGACTCACTCAAATTGTGGCGCTTATTTAACCGCACCTACTTACTATAACCGATTATGATTTTTGCACGGTCTCCAACTTACAGCTGAATAAGCTAATAGCCAACAGCTAAAAGCTCTTTTACGCATCTTCCTTTCTGCTTAATACTTCGTCCACTAAGCCATACTC
>CAYLPW010000129.1:3666-13607 GCA_964385665.1 uncultured Saprospiraceae bacterium | reverse complement strand
TTACGCTACGAATGACCAGATCAATGATATGACGTTTCAGCGGTATAAGTTGATTAATCGCGCGATAGAAAGTATCGATAGTACCTTCTTTGCAATGTGGGTAGACGCAGATTTAGGTTGCTACACAGATGATTATGTAGGTTGCGATACCTTGCGAAGTATGGCGATCATCTACAATGCAGATGCAGTTGATGGACAAACTGGAGAAGATTGTCCAGGTGGTGTTCCTACCTATGGCTCGAACGTTCCTATTCTAGGTGTCGACTATTTCCGTGGACCTTTAGATGAAGACTTTAATGAGATTGGTATGTCTTCATTCACTTATTACAACAATGGGGGAATCGGTTCTCCTCCACCTGGCACGACTGACCCTGGGCAAGCACAAGAGTTCTACAATTACTTGACTGGTACTTGGTTGGATGGTTCTCCATTCACGTTTGGAGATGATGCATATCAGGATGGCGAACCTATTGATTATGCATTCATCGGTAATCCGGCTGATCCTACTGAATGGTCTATGTGCCAGACAGGTGCTGATCCAAACTTAGATCGTCGTACGATTCAAGCTTCTGGTCCTTTCCGACTAGATCCAGGTGCAGTCAATGAGTTAATAATTGGTGTAGTTTGGTTAGCCGATCAATTATATCCTTGTCCTGATATTCGCTCGTTGCGTTTTGCGGATGATATTGCTCAAGCCTTATTTGATGCTTGTTTTGAGATCACCGATGGTCCTGATGCACCAGATGTGGATTTTATCGAATTGGACCAAGAGATTATTGCAGTATTGACGAATGATACGACTATCTCTAATAATGCTTTTGAGCAGTACGCTCAACGTGGTTTGCAGATTCCAGGTTTAGAAGAAGATTCCTTGTACCGTTTTGAAGGTTACAAATTGTATCAGTTGGCAGGTCCTGATGTGACCTTGACAGATATAGAAGATCCAAACAAAGCGCAACTAATCTATCAAGTCGATATTAATAACGGCGTGGATGAAATATTCAATTGGGTAGAAGAAGATAGTCCGTTGGACGAAACTTTCTATGTGCCTACGCTGCGAGTCGATGGGGCTGATGAAGGAATTAGACATACCTTCCGCATTACTGAAGATCGCTTTGCTACGGGAGATCGACGCTTAGTTAATCATAAAAAATATTACTTCACCGCTTTATCGTACGCGTACAACAACTACTTGCCATACGACCCAAATACAGGTGAGGGACAACGCGATCCTTACCTAGAAGGACGTAGAAATATTGGGGACGGCAATAATGTGTTTTATACCGTCATCCCGCGCCCAATCGTCTACGAAAATCTCAATAGCAAATTTGGAGATGGAACAATTATATCTAGAATAGATGGAGTAGGTGCAGGCGGTAACTTCCTAGACATTACCGAAGAGACGAGAGAAGCTATTTTGGATGGTTCTTTTGATGGAACAATCACTTACGAACCAGGAGCTGGACCTATTGAAGTACAGATATTTAATCCATTTGAAGTCAAAAATGGTAACTACTTATTGACATTTGTGGATGAGGATCTGGACAATAGCCGATTGGATGATGAGGTTCGTTGGAAGTTGACAAACGAAGATACAGGAGAAGAACTATTCTCTGAAAAAACGATTGAAACGCTTAATGAAAATATTCTAGGAGAACTTGGCTTCACTATTACTATCGGACAAACGCAAGATGTAGGGGAACAAGCTGATGCTACAAATGGTGTTATTGGCTACAGAGAAACCTACCAAGATTCAACAGGTACAGCTTGGTTGACAGGTATTGCAGATGGCAATCCATTGCCATTTGTTCAAGGTGGTGTTGGAATACCACCACAGTGGTTCGACTTTGCAGCGACCAGTTCAGGTCAAGTCGATGAAGTATTTGATCCGAATCAGGATTTAACTAACATTGGTCCTGGCTATTTCTTCCCTTATAAATTGGCAGATTTTAGAGATCGTGATACAGATGCGGATGGTATTGGCTATCTATCCCCTGCCTACGACGGTCCTTCTGCTCGCACGATTCAAGCAAACACTGATTTGGAGGACTTAAACAATGTGGATATTGTATTCACTTCTGATAAGTCAAAGTGGAGCCGTTGTGTGATTGTTGAATTGTTCAACGGTGACGATGAGTTATTTATTCCAGGAGCTACCTCCGAGGGAGATGCTGGCTCATTTGATTTGAGAGCTGCACCGTCTGTTGGAAAAGAAGATGCTAACGGAGATGGACTACCTGATCCAGATGGAGACGGTACAGGAATGGGTTGGTTTCCAGGTTACGCAGTAGATGTTGAAACTGGACAACGATTGAATATTTTCTTTGGAGAGAACTCGATGTACAGGGATGGCGTCAATGTGTTAGGTGTAGATATTACAGCTGCCGCCAATCCAGATTTGGTTGTCGGTGGTGATATGATGTACAATCCTAGCGATGTCAACATTGTGCAACAAGATGTACTGCCATTCAGCCGATATGCTCTAGCTTTTGGTGGTAGACATTATATCTACGTGACCAAACAAGCATATGATGAATGTGAGGATATTCGGGAACGTCTTTCCAATGAGTCACCGTTTAGAAAAGCAAGAGCGATTCAGGAAGTAACCTGGACATCCATGACGTACCTACTACCAGGTCGTGAGATGCTGTCTTATGCAGCAGGATTGATTCCTAATGACTTGACGGTGAAATTGCGTGTAGACAATCCATATGCAGTAGAAGAAGGCACTGGAAAATTTGATGGCTACCCGACTTATAGCTTTAGCCTAGAAGGTGTAGAAGCAGAAGAAGTCACCTCGGAGAATGCCGATCCTGCTTTGGATAAAATAGGTGTCGTTCCGAATCCTTACTATGGATACTCTAGCTACGAGATTTCTCAGTTCAGTACGCTAGTAAAGATCACTAACCTGCCTGCGGAAAGCGTTGTTACGATCTATTCGCTAGATGGTAAATTCATCAGACAATATACACGTGACGAAATCGGAGAGCTACCGGGTCCTAGAAACTCGAACCGCGCTATAACTCGAGAGCAAGTAAACCCTGACTTAGAGTGGGATTTGCGGAATGCAAAAGGAATTCCAGTAGCGAGTGGTGTTTATCTGATTCATATTGATGCTGGTCCTTTAGGTGAACGCGTCATCAAGTGGTTCGGTATTGCTCGACAGTTTGATCCATCAGGTTTGTAGCAGCAAACATTAGATGTTAGATTTTCAATCTATTTTATGCTGACTATTTAATCACATCAAGGAAGAAGAGAGAATTGAACATCTCTTCTTCCTTATCCAACAACTCATCCAACAATGATAAAATTTTATACACTCTTCATACTTTTACTCAGTAGCCTGACCATCTTCGCGGGCAACCCTGATCGGCAGGGAGAGGCTGGAGCTGCCGAGTTGCTCATGAATCCTTGGGCACGAAGTGCAGGTTTGCACACCATGAATACATCTAGCATCTATGGTGTAGAGGCTATGCGCCTTAACATTGCTGGTATTTCTCGTATCAACTCTACCGAAATAAATGTCAGCCACGCCCTTTATATGCGCGGTACGGATATTCGTATGAATGCCTTGGGACTGGCGCAACGTATCGGCGAGAATGGGGCTATCGGCATTAGCTTAATGGCACTAGATTTGGGAGATATTCCAGTGACTACTGCCAATCAGCCAGAAGGTACAGGTGCTACCTTCTCTCCTAACTTCTTCAATTTAGGTATTGGATACGGACACACTTTTGAAAACAAAGTTTCTGTAGGTATTCTATTTCGTGCTGTGTCGGAATCGACGCAAGAGTTGAGTGCGCTTGGTTTCGCGATAGATGCAGGCGTGCAGTACGTAGCAGGTGAGCAAGACGAGTTTAAGTTCGGTATTTCTTTACGAAATATTGGCTCTACGATGAAGTACTCTGGGCAGGGTTTGGCTCTAAATGCAGATAATCCCGATAGCGATATTGACTATGCCTTAACGGTCAATCAGCGATCTGAGGACTTCGAATTGCCATCTGTTCTGAACATTGGTGCTTCATATGATGTCAATTTTGGAACGACAAGTCGCGTGACCGTATTGGGTAACTTTACAGCTAACTCCTTCTCGCAAGATCAATTAGGTGCTGGAATTGAATACTCTTTAAACGATCTGTTCCAAGTGCGTGGGGCTTACAAGTATGAGGTAGGCTCTGAGAATGTGGAAACTGCGCCACTTTATAGTGGGCTAAGTCTTGGTGCAAGTATTGCTGCACCTTTGAGCAAGGAAGATAAGTCGCGTATATTTGGCATTGACTACTCTTACCGTCAGACACGTTTATTTGATGGCACCCACAACATTGGTGTTCGTATTAGTATATAAGCAATTTGAGAGCTATACGTTTTAGCTAATCTATAATTATGTATTATTCTTAAAGGATGAATTCAGCGTTGATTAATTGGCTAAGTGAAACGAACAAAATAACTTCGACCATTATTCCCATTCTTTCTCCTTCTAAAACAGCTCAAAAAATAGTTCCGTAGCTAGGCTATGCAACGATTTTTTGAGTGCTTTACAAGAAAAAATAAAAGCGTATTCTGGTCTAACTTATTTAATTCCTTTCACTAACGATATTTTATCTCGATGGGATCGGTGACGTATACTATCTCGTAGAGATTATATGTCGGTAACTAAATGGTCAGTGGTGTTTTTCCATCCCATCGGGATGATACCCAGTTTTAATAGACAAGCATACAATATTCGTCTTTTGTATAGCTCTCAGATAAATAATATAAGTGGATACTTTCATCTTCAACAATATCCCCTTATATTTGTATCGGATTGAATCAAGAACGTTTCTATCGAATATTATCTTCGGTAGAAACGTTTTTGTCTTTATGGAGCGGAAATCTGTTCAGTCATCTAAATAGCTGTCCCCCCTCCAACCTAAGGAAGACTACCTACTAGCTGAATCCATTTAGTTAGGTCAGTATTCCCACATTATTCAACTTTACCAGCTAAGGATACAAGTGGCAAGAAGTCGGTACTTCTACTACTATTTTTATCTCCTTATGGTGACAAAATTATACTTATGGCTATTAGTTATATGTCCAAAGAAGCTTATGAGCGACTAAGTGCAGAACTAGACGATTTGAAAACGAATGGTCGTCAAGAGGCAGCTAAAGCAATAGCAGAAGCAAGGGAAAAAGGAGATCTCTCCGAGAATGCAGAATACGATGCGGCAAAAGAAGCGCAGGGCATGCTGGAGTTAAAGATCAATACGCTAGAAAAAACACTAGCTAATTCTCGTATATTAGACCCGAAAGATATTGATACTTCTGAGGTACGTGTGATGACTAAAGTGAAGATCAAAAATAAAAAAACCAAAAAAGTGATGACCTACCATTTGGTGGCAGAAGCAGAAGCTAATCTAAGAGAGCAGAAAATATCGGTACACTCACCTGTCGGTAAAGGACTATTGGGTAAAAAGGTAGGTGAAGTGGCAGATGTTAATCTTCCCGTTGGTACTATCTCTTTTGAAGTATTGGATATTTCCGTATAAATTGACTTCCCTCTTTTATCAAAAGCTGCACGATTGCTCTATATTCGTGCAGCTTTTTTTTGTTCTAGTAGCTCTTCATAAATACTACTTCGAACGGTCTAACGTCTAATATCTAACATCTAAAGTCTATCACTCATGACATCCTTTGAAGTAATCGGCGGACATCCGCTACAAGGTGAAATTGTACCTCAAGGTGCAAAAAACGAAGCCTTACAAGTACTATGCGCTGTTCTGTTGACCAATGAAGCCGTTACGCTTTCCAATGTACCAGACATCGTAGACGTCCGACGACTCATCCATCTACTGGAAGGATTAGGTGTAAAAATAGAGCAGCTAGACAGAAACACCCTACGTTTTCAAGCAGATGAAATAGATTTAGGCTTCTTTGAAACCGACGATTTTCGCCGAAATGCTACTCGGATTCGAGGCTCAGTGATGCTAATGGGACCACTCCTGGCACGTTATCAACGGGCTTTTCTTCCACAGCCTGGAGGCGACAAGATTGGGCGACGACGTATGGATACACATTTCAATGGGTTAGAAAAGTTGGGCGCAACTTTCACGTTCAACAATGATAAGCACACCTACTACATCCGTGCGAAGGAACTGACAGGGGCTTACATTTGGATGGACGAAATATCGGTGACTGGAACTGCTAATGTGGTGATGGCGGCGGTAATGGCAAAAGGAACAACACAGATCTACAATGCTGCTTGTGAGCCTTATCTACAACAGTTGTGCTTGATGCTCAATAATATGGGCGCAAAAATAGAAGGCATAGGCTCAAATTTACTGACGATAGAAGGTGTAGATACACTGCATGGCACTGAACATCGAGTACTGCCAGACATGATCGAAGTAGGGAGCTTTATCGGGCTGGCGGCGATGACGCAATCAGATATTCGCATCAATGAGTTAAATATTCCACAATTGGGCATCATTCCGCGCACGTTTCAGCAGATGGGGATTCGGATGGAGATCGGGGAAGATTACATTCGTATTCCTAGTCAACAGCATTATGAAATTCAGACATTCCTAGATGGTTCGATCATGACGATTTATGACGCACCGTGGCCAGGCTTCACCCCTGATTTGATGAGCATCCTCTTGGTGATGGCAACACAAGCAAAAGGGAGCGTCTTGATTCATCAGAAAATGTTTGAAAGTCGTTTGTTTTTTGTCGATAAGTTGATTGATATGGGTGCACAAATTATTCTTTGTGATCCGCATCGAGCTACGGTTATTGGACTGAATCGCCGACATCAGTTGCGTGGTATTCGGATGACATCGCCCGATATTCGGGCAGGTGTGGCTCTATTAATCGCTGCACTTTCTGCGAAGGGCAAAAGTGTTATCGAGAATATTGAGCAGATTGATCGAGGCTATGAGCGAATTGATGAGCGGTTGCGTAACTTAGGTGCAGATATTCGGCGCGTGTAAGATGGGATTGCTAAGCGTGAGGAACGAACGATTGGTAAGCCAGCCAGGTAGTGAAACTAGCTACAAATAACTATCCAAATTTTTTCAACTAGTGAACGTGAAGGATTGGGAGCAAATTAAAAAGATCGCACTAGTAGGGGTTGATCATTTATCCCTATCCGCTTCTACCCTATCGCAACTCGAACAGTTAGGTATAGAAGTGGAAGATCAATCGGAAGTGCAAAGCATCTTAGAAGCTATTGCCTATTTGACTCAATTAGAACAAGCCAAACTCCCAGTTGAACCTGCTATTTCTCCCATTCCACAACTATCCTTTTCGACAAAGGATGAAATACGTTGGCTGAGCAATGCTGCTGTACAGCATATAGCTGTCTTATTCAGCTATCATCAGCCTGCATTTCCAGAATTTTCTACATTGGCACAAGCACAACAACGCTATTTGCCGCCTGAATACATTCCAGTTGTTATGCCTCATGTCAAAGCGCAGCCAACCTTATGGCAATATGTCGCTCCACTTTTGGAGGAACAGGCAAAGTGGCTCATGCAACAACATCACTTCTGGGCAGCTTGGTTGAAGAAGCCAATTGCCTCCTCCTCATCTTCGCAGAAAAAATCCGTATCTGCGCTTCAAAAACTGAAAGCGTTTCAAGACTCACTGCATGCAGGTAGAAGTTTTATGGATCAAGCGGAGTGGCAACAGTTGAAAACAGGAGCTTACCAAGTGGACATCAATCAGTTAAAAACTTTTCAGCAAGCTTGGCAGCTAGAACGCATACAGCACTCCATGTGGCGGGGCAATGTTAGGCAACTTGATAAAATTTTGAGATTTCGGCAGTCGATGTGTGCGTCGTTTGAGTATTGAAGATGAGATTTTGAGATGGAAGACCTGTCTGACTGTTGTTTGCGACAGGCAAGTATGAGACGGTTCGGCTCTTAGTATCAACTATTCAATCTATATGAACTAGTAGTTTTGGTGCATACAGTAGAATACCGACAACAACAGCACCAATAGCGGTGAGCAATACGCTTGCTGCTGCTACGTCTTTTGCTTTCTTGGCTAACGGGTGATACTCTGGAGAAACTAGATCGGTCAAAAACTCTAAAGCACTATTGAAAGCTTCCGCTGCCAATACTATCGTGATAGTCAATATCAGTAATAGCCATTCTGTTCGATCAAAGCTCAGCCAAAAGGCAGCTAATACGGCGATCAAAGCAACAGCAAGATGAATCAGGAAATTAGGTTGTGTACGACAAAGGATAACTAGCCCTTGAAAGGCGTATTTAAAACTAGCTAAACGTTTACTGAACGACATCTGGCATTGAAAAACTAGCGTCCGTCAATTGTGTGTTTTCAGGTAATAGTTCAAATGTACCGACAATACCAATATGAGGTGCTTCCAACGTTTTCATCACACTAAAAGAGGTGCACTGAAAGTGATTGGAATAGAAGATATGATCGCCCGGAATGTCTAAGAAATTGATGCTACCATCAATGAAAGAAGGCGTGAACCCTATACGGCTATCGTTGAGTTGTGTATTCGCGCGGAACGTCCGAATTTCAGGAGACCAAGGCACTAAATGATAGTCCCCAAATGCTAAAAGTGGCGATCCCAATTGTTGGTAATTATCGCTAATGTATTGTAGATGTGCCTGATTGCGTAAGTAATCTGTTTTAGTCAGTGGAGGTGTAGTGTGCGAACTGATAAAATGAACATCACCATACCCTTGTACATGTAGTTGCCCAAAGATATTAGGCAAATCTTCGTAATAAAACGTATCTGCTGTGAAATGATGCTTCGATAGGACACCTACTCCTTGATAGCCTAAGTCAGAAATCAGGGTCTGAAATGGATATTCTTGCGCCAGTTCTTCCTTCAATATCATTTCCGTCATGGGATCTAATCCTTGAATAGACAGAATATCTGCATCTGTATGAATGAGACGCTCCAACATAACATCTATATCTCCATAGAAATTAGCTGTGTTGAAATGTGCTATCTTCAATTCTGGCTGATCAGACGGAATGGCATAAGCTACTTGCTGTCCATGTGTAGATTCTTTTAGAAAAATACACAAACTAGCACAACAGGCAAAGCTTAAAAAAGTATATCGAGGTCGATTGAACGCATAAAAGCCAAGCCCAAGAAAAAAGTAGAAGAACATGATTTGCGGAGCATGATTCGCCCCCCAACGGATAGGTAGATACTCAGGTGTGTACACACATAGCAAACCTAAAGACAGCACTAAGGAGAGCAGTAGCAATTCCTTAAAATGTCTAATAGAAAAGACTTTTGTAAATATGGCAATCATCTATCGCTAGTGGTAAAATTCGTTATATAATCTCCTGAGTTTTTGAACCTGTGTAGCATGAAATCAATCAGATAACTGACTTCGACAACAAATATATAATTTTTTATTCATGCTTCTGTCAGTAAATCCGTTAAAGTTTGTAACCTGATTTTTCTCTTTTACTCTTTGCCGAATAAAAATCAAAAAAGAACACTCTTTGTATCAACAAATAAAGCAAACGGCTGCATTTCCAAATAATATATGGAACTACTCCTCTGTTATCTTTCTCCATAACTCATCTTTTAGCCGATCCAACCCTTTTTGAGCGACAGCAGAAATGTATAAGTGGTCGATTCCTTCTGGAATGTCTACTTTCAGCATTTCTTTTAACTCATCATCGATTAAATCACTTTTGGTCAATGCTAGTAATCGAGGTTTATCCAACAATTCAGGATTGTATAGTCTCAACTCATTAAGTAGCGTTTCGTACTCCTCTCGAATGTTATTCGTATCGCAAGGGATACAAAACAATAACACTGAATTGCGCTCAATATGCCGTAAGAAACGATGTCCCAATCCTTTCCCTTCGTGCGCTTTCTCAATGATACCAGGAATGTCTGCCATGATGAATGAGCGGTTGTCGCGGTAGTTGACGATTCCTAAATTGGGGGTCAAAGTAGTAAAGGC
>CAYLPW010000129.1:0-3566 GCA_964385665.1 uncultured Saprospiraceae bacterium | reverse complement strand
TCGCCTGTTTCTGCATCCTTCGCAACTGTTCCTAATGGTACTTCTAATATAATATCCTCACCGTCTGCACCAGTTTTATTGTTGCTACTGCCATTCTCTCCTACATCAGCGATGACGTGTTTTCGATATTTCAAAGCCAATAGAGTCCAGACATTTCGATTGCCGCGCACAATGATGTGACCACCACGCCCACCATCTCCACCATCTGGTCCACCTTTCATCGTCATTTTGTCTCGATGAAAATGTGCTGATCCTGCCCCGCCTGCTCCTGAACGACCACATATTTTGACGTAGTCCACAAAATTCTTCTCTGCCATATATTGCTTCTAATTGGAGATTTTTTTTAAAATTTACTAGCTATTCTAGCACTGCCTTCACCGCATACGAACCACCATTGGAACGATAGCTATTCAGCACAATAGTATATGTATCTGCCCGAACACTAAATGTTTGCTCGAAGTCTGCACCTGTAGCTGGCGCAGTGTGTTGCAAGATACGCTTTTCCTGACTGTCATAAATGTTCATACGTACTCGTAGATTAGGTGATCGAGAATCAAAAAAAACAGTCAAGCGTCCATTTTGGGGAACTGTTATGCTGTATTGATCCTTAGATTCTGCATTTGCCAGCCGACCACTGAGCGATTCGTTCAAGGGCAAACTCACTGCATTGGTAGAAGGATCAGTGTCCTGTATTTCGATTGGATTATTCCCACCTGGTCGATTTCCCGTATCTTTTCCACCTATTGGAAAGATAAAATAAGCAATGACGATACCTACTAGCACTAAACCAATCATCATCAGGATAGACTTGCTTCCTCGTTTTTCGTTTTTAGGGTCTGTCTCACTCGTTGCTCCAAAATATTCCGCTACTTGCTGATCTTCATCTAAATTACTAATTAGCTGTATCAGTCGGTAGTTGATGACATTTGTCTTTTGCTCTATATCTTCACTGTCTAATACGCCTGCAATCTGCTGATCTTCTAAGCGTTGCCATTCGCCAGCAATCACGACCACCTCGTCTTGGAATCGTCCACCTGTTTGCTCGTATAGCTCCAGCATTTGCTCTAATGCTTCTTCTGTTTTCCCTTCGGTGAGCAGCGTTCGTAGTTGTTGTTGATAAGTTACTAAATCCATAAGTAGAATTGACTGCCCCAAAAGTAACAAAATAGAAAATGCCAAATGCTGTTCATCAACATTTGGCATTCTTCTATACAGAACTAGCTAGATTCCTAAAACGTAATATCCGCCAAAGCTGCATTCTTAGAACGCTTACGCTCATGCTCTTTCAACAAGGTCTTACGAATGCGCATCGACTTCGGTGTCACTTCTACGTACTCATCACCTTGGATGTATTCTAATGCTTCTTCTAGCGTAAATACAATCGGCGGCACCATGCGCATTTTCGCATCTGCACCTGAAGAACGCATATTGCTTAACTTCTTTGTCTTCGTTAAGTTGACCACCATATCACCAGGACGTGCGTTCTCTCCGACTACTTGACCTTCGTATATTTCCTCACCAGCTGAGACGAAAAAATTACCCCGATCCTGTAAGTTATTGATGCTATAAGGAATAGCTTTTCCAGTCTCCATCGAGATCATCGATCCATTCTGACGACCTGGAATCTCCCCTTTGTGTGGCTGATATTCTAAAAAGCGGTGGGTCATGATCGCTTCGCCTGCTGTCGCTGTGATCACTTGACTTCTCAAGCCGATGATGCCACGGGAAGGAATCTCAAATTGCAACAACATACGGTCGCCTTTCGGTTCCATTGACAACATAACGCCTTTGCGACGTGTCACCATTTCAATCGCTTTCCCAGATACATTTTCTGGCAGGTCAATCGTCAGTTCTTCTACTGGTTCGTGCTTGACGCCATCAATATCTTTGATGATGACCTGTGGCTGTCCTATCTGCACCTCATAGCCTTCCCGACGCATCGTTTCGATCAAAACAGACAAGTGCAAAACACCACGTCCATATACTTTGAACGACTCTGCGGCATTTGTTGGCTCTACGCGCAAAGCTAAATTTTTCTCTAGTTCTTTTTCTAGTCGCTCATTCAAGTGACGAGAAGTCACAAACTTACCATCGCGACCAAAAAACGGAGAATCATTGATCGTGAACAGCATGCTCATTGTCGGCTCATCAATCGCAATTGTCGGTAATGCTTCCTGCACTTCTACATCCGAAATCGTATCTCCAATCTCGAATCCTTCTACCCCTACTACTGCGCAAATGTCACCAGCTTGAACCTGATCGACTTTTACCTTTTGCATCCCGTTGAACGTGTACAAACCTTTCAAACTGTGCTTCGTCACTTCATCCTCCTTCTGCATTAAGGCAACACGTTGGTTCGCTTTCAATTCGCCACGGTGCAGACGTCCAATCGCAATACGACCAGTATAAGAGGAGTAATCTAAAGACGTAACGAGCATTTGTAATGGACCATCCTCTACATGTGGCTCTGGTACATATTCTAATATGACATCCAATAAGGCACTGATGTTGTCCGTCGGCTCGCGCCAATCTTCACCCATCCAACCATTCTTCGCTGATCCATAAACCGTTGGGAATTCTAGCTGCTCTTCGGTGGCATCCAAACTGAACATCAAATCAAAAACTGCCTCTTGTACCTCTTCTGGTTTACAATTTTCTTTATCGACTTTATTGACCACTACAATAGGCTTCAACCCTAATTCTAATGCCTTTTGCAAGACAAAACGAGTCTGTGGCATTGGTCCTTCAAAGGCATCTACCAACAAAATCGCTGCATCCGCCATATTCAAAACGCGCTCTACTTCTCCTCCGAAGTCGCTGTGACCAGGGGTGTCGATGATATTGATCTTGACACCTTTGTAGGTAATGGCTGCGTTCTTCGACAAAATAGTAATACCGCGCTCGCGCTCTAGCTCGTTGTTGTCCATGATAAGTTCGCCAGGCTTCTCATGTTGTCCAAATAAGTCACCAGCATGTAGCATACGGTCGACGAGTGTCGTTTTGCCGTGGTCAACGTGCGCGATAATCGCAACGTTGCGAATGGATTGTGTCATATGTATAAATTTCAGTTCTGATTGGTTTTCGTGAGTTGTCAGGCATTTTAGAAATGACTGCCAACACTCATTTTCAGAACCAATTGATTATCAGTTAAATTGATGCTCCGAAAAGCGGCGCAAAGGTACGATTAAATAAGCGGTTTTACTGACTTTTCTAATCGTACAACAGGACTTAACGAATGTTTAATGATGTGGTTTGGTGGAAGTGATGAGAAAGAAAATTTAATTCTGTGGAGGTGAATTTTGACGGTGGATGTGTGGGAAAATTAATCGGTATAACTTTCTATTTTCTCAGCTTATCAAAAGCAACTTCAAGGGGTGTAGTAGATGTCTGCTTATTTTCCACTAATAAAATCCGACGATCCAGTTCCGCTTTCCATTCAGAAGATAACTCCTCTTCGCTGGTAGAAACACGTTGTATCATTTGCTAGAATAAAGCTTGTTCTTGTTCGGAAAGTTGTTGATAAGCATTTAATACTGTTTCTACACTCATTGTCTTTGGATTAATTT
>CAYLPW010000128.1:0-13864 GCA_964385665.1 uncultured Saprospiraceae bacterium | reverse complement strand
TCGAAGCGCGTTATGAACATACCTTCTGGAACGATCAGGAGCAGTTTGGAAGTGGACTGAATGCGGTGGACGGGCAGTTGCGGTCGGCGGTGAGTGGGCAGGTGATTTATAAGTTTTAGCAATGAATTCATACTAGAAGCGTTGGACTTAAGTTCAACGCCTTTAGTATGAATCTGCTAATTATACGCCCTCCGCACCATCGTCAAAATCTCAAAAATCTCATCGGCTGTCCCATCAATTTCGCGTCGAATCCAAAAGCCTGGCGCTGTATTCGCAATGTACCAATCTTGTCCTAGTTCTTCTTTGGTGTTGGCATAAGCACGGAAGGTTTCTTGCAAGACTTCGCCTGGTGAAGAACCTGTCGATAGGGCTTGTTCATAGTCCGCTTTAGCTTTGTCTGCCAGACTTTTATTTTCTTGTAAATACTGATAGCTTTCATAGTACAGAGTTGCTGTCTTTTTCAACTTTTGGTTGTAGACGTATTTACCCAACTGCTTAAACGCCGCGTCATTTTCCAGACTATAGTCGACCACTGTTTTCACTCGCTCCCAAAACTTTGGATTATAATAACCAAAACTACGATCCGCATAAAAATTCAGCTCGTCGCCAGTATGTGGACCGCTCAAAAAAACGGGTTCGCCAGTCACTTGCTCCAATATTTTGATGGATGCCATATCTTTCAGAAGTGCATAGTGATAGCGTAGACCATCGTCCAAATAAGTGCTATTGGCTTCCATAAAACTCCAATCCGTCTCTTCCATCTGAGGCCAAACACGGAAGACTTCTTCCATCTTGTAGTTTAGAATAGTATTGTTGGCAGTCGGTCCAGTGACGATGGTCGGGTTACAAGCAAAAAGGAGCAGCAAAGTAGTGCTGACGAAAAATAGGATTTTCATGTGTAGATGTTGAGTGTTGAAATAAAGCGTCAAAAGTAAGCGAAATTAAGCGTTGACTGTGACTATTCTTATCGCCTAATTCAACTGCCCTTTCCGCAATCCATCCAACAGGTCATACAATGTACTATCTTTTGCGATCAACGCCCCTTCTTCCATCAGTATAAAGGCTTCATACTTTTTTCCTTTCTTGTATTTTCGTTCAGCAGCGTATAGGCGAATTTCATCTCCACTTATTTGCATTTGTCGCATCATCTCCTCCGCCCTATCGTTCTTTCTAAAATCTAAGGTTACGTTGCCATTGTCGTCGCCGTTGTTGATTAGACCTAATAGCTTAACTTTATTATCTAGTAATTTGAACGTGCGCAGTTCTCGACGCTTTTTCAGGATCAAATACTCTACTTTACTCAGCACCCGATCGAAAATCATGTCGCTAAACTGCAAAATTAACTCATCGACCCGTTCTGGATTATCTTGTTTTAGTTGTTCCCAATCCTGCGCAGTAATTTTATAAGAAGCCAAAAAACGAACGAATTCGGTTTGCAATTCGTCCAACTCATCTTGTTGCAGTCGTCTGTATTTACTTTGATAAGGCATGAAGATATGAGATTTTGAGTAGTGAGATGTGAGACAGTTCGTCAATATTCTCAAAAACAACTATAATGTCTGGGTTAATGTTTTTTTGAAAAAGTCTAATGAGAGTTACCTCTATTACACTACTTGTTAAAAATTAAGAATTGCAGAAGCGGTAAAAAGTCTCATCCAGATAGCTATCGGAAAGCGATCTCACCGCTCACTCTACAAAAACCGCGCCTTCCACTTCGCCTGTGGCAGCCAGCAACTCTCCTCTTTTCCAAACCAACGGTATCTATTTTTAGCAATGAAGCGGTAAACGGTATCACGTACTGATCGAGGCATAACTTTGAAAATATACCCCAGCTGCCAAAAACCACCCAACTGTCGCGCTACTTCTAAAGGGACATCAGAATGCGTATAAAATCGGTCGTCCTGAACCATCACGATACTATCTAAATTCGGGTCAGTCAATCCATATTGCTCTAGCAGCTGCTGTCCAACATCCGACTGCAAAGAAGCAAAGCGAAATCGCTCTTGACGATCTCGTTTCAATATCCATTGCACCGCCCCATTGCATAGATTGCAAACCCCATCGAATAGTAAAATAGGCTGACGAGTATCTATCAAAGTACTTTCCTTTTTCATAGTTCTTTCATTCTTCTACCGAGAAGTTTTTTAGTGCTTGCCACAGTGCCGCTTTTAAAGGTTTTCCTTGTGCAATTTTAGACAAGGCATCTACGCACAAAAATGACTGCTGCTGATACATAAACAATTGGTAGTGGGGAATGGTGTAATTCAGACCGATCTTTTTTAGCGGTACGCCAAAACTTAGGATAAGGTGGGCTGGATAGTCCTGCCAATCGTAGATGACATCCGACTCTGGAAGTAATAAATGCGTTTGCGTAGCTAAATCTACGTGGATGGCTTTCAGGATATTCGATAATAAAGTCCGCGTCTCTGCATGATAGTCAGCCGGTGCCGTCAAGACTAAAATAGGTCGTATTTCAATCTTTTTCGATAAATGTTTCTTTTCTGCTATTCGGAAAATAGGATAATTAAAGAAGGAATAATCGGTATTCAATTGGTTTATATTTAATTTTTACGGAATAAAGTTTTGAATGCTAAATTGAAGCAACGAAATACTTTACTTTTATACTGCAACTTTATACCTTGCTAGAAAGTTGAATACTCAAAAGTAATGATTTCCCGCGATGCGAGATAGCTAAACCTGTCTGACTATCAGGAAAGTCGATCTTAATTTCACCAACAAGAACTGCATCGAAACAGCCAACTTTATCATACCAATTATCAAAATTCAAAACTTATGAAGCACAACATCCGCGTCGAACAAGTACAGGAATCTCGCTTATCTACTATCAATTTCGATGAACTACAATTTGGTCGCACCTTCACCGATCATATGTTCATTGCCGACTATAAAGATGGACAATGGCAAGATGCACGTGTCGTTCCTTTCGATCATTTTTCGATCCACCCAGCAGCAATGGTGCTTCACTATGGACAAGCTATTTTCGAGGGCATGAAAGCCTTTAAAAATAAAGATGGAGAAGCGGTTTTTTTCCGCCCTGAAATGCACGCCAAACGCATTAACCTATCTGCTGAGCGTATGTCGATGGCAACACTACCAGAAGAACTATTTTTAGAGGGCTTACATACATTGGTTGGGTTGGATCAAAACTGGATTCCGAAGCGTAAAGGCAGCTCGTTGTATATTCGCCCATTCATGATCGCAATGGATGAGTTCATAGGTGTCCGCCCGTCTCAGACCTATCGCTTTATGATCTTCTGCTGTCCCGTCAATGCGTACTACAGTCAGCCAGTTAAACTGAAAGTAGAACAGCACTACGTGCGAGCTGTACCAGGCGGCGCAGGAGAAGCCAAAGCGGCTGGCAACTATGCGGCTGCTTTGTTACCAGATCAGTTGGCAAAAAGTGAAGGTTACGATCAAGTGATGTGGATGGAATCGCCAGACTTTAAGAAAGTGCAAGAGGTCGGTACGATGAATATTTTCTTTGTCATCGACGATAAGATAGTGACACCAAAACTGACGGGAGCGATCCTCAAAGGAATCAATCGAAATAGCATCATCAAATTATTAAAACATCAAGGAAGAGAAGTCGAAGAGCGCGATATTTATATTGATGAGCTGGTAGAAGCGTATCAAACAGGTAAGTTACAAGAAGCCTTTGGGGCAGGGACGGCAGCAGTTATTTCGCATGTCTCACAAATCGCGCACGGCGACTTGAAAATGGATTTAGACGTGGAAAAAGCAACTGTAGCAAAAGCAACAAAAGCCATGGTCGAAGGCATTCGTTTTGGAGACGTGGAAGACCCATTTGGTTGGATAGAGCCAGTCCAGTTACCTGAAGCGGCAGCTGTAGCATAAATAGCTAAAGAATAGAAATACGTATGAGAAAGTGAAAGGTGCGGGTCAGTTGACCTGTGCCTTTTTTGATAAAGAGCGAAAATGAAATCATGCTAAACCTTAAAATTCGCTGTTTACAACACCAATTGGAATATTACAAACGTTCATCTTCCAGCCATCCACTTATCTAGCACCAACTATCTACTTTTACATCTTCAAGCTAGTCGTTTATGAAACTACAATCGTTACTATTAGTAGCTGTGCTAATCAGTTTGAATCTGAGTTCACAAGCCCAACAAGCCAGCAATCTTAATTTTCAAAATGACCTTTGGCAAGCTAACCGCACCAACCCTGCCTTTCTGCCAGAAGCAAAATTTGTTGTCGGTTTGCCTACGGTGGCGAATGCATTCGATCTGGATCAGAATACACTAACCGATTGGATTGATACAGAAAATAATAGTATCACTTTGGCAACCGCCTTACCGAATATTGCAACAGATAATGTATATCGAGAGTATTTTGAGCTAGAAACGATCAGTTTTGGAGCGTACCTCGGCGATTGGCATTTAAGTGTACACCATGCTTTAAAGCTGGATGCGGGTATTGAATTTCCGAAAACCTTAGCGCAACTTATTGGTAGTGGCAATGCGCAGTTTATAGGAGAAACAGTTGACATTGGACATACTTATCGAGCGACCAACTACAACGAGTTTGGACTAGGTATAGGCTATCAGGTCAGCAAGCAGTTAACGGTTGGTGCACGCGTCAACTACTTGAGTGGATTGGGAAATGTGGAAGTGGAACGTGGCGAACTGTTTTTGACGACTGACGAAGAAATATATGCCCTTCAGCTCAACGCCGACTATCGCGTCAATGCATCTGGTTTGGTCAACTACAACGGTCTCAATGCAGGAGAAGAAGGTGTATTTGAGACGACTGCTTTAGCGTTTGATCGCCTTTTTTCTTCTAATAACGGACTGGCATTCGACTTGGGAGCAGAGCTGCAATTGGAGGACTGGACTATTGCATTTAGTATGCTAGATATAGGGAGAATCACTTGGAAGGAAGACGCCAAAAGTTATGCAGTTGTTGGCAACTATGGTTATCAAGGTTTTGACTTGATCGACGCGTTTTTGACGGATTCTATTTCTTTGAATACAGTTTTAGATAGTTTAGATCAGCTGTTTGATGTCAATGAAACCGCACAATCATACACAACTACGCTACCACGTCGCGCTTATATTCATTTAAGTCATCAATTTTCGGAAGATTGGCGAGGTGGACTCATTCTACATGGAGAGTGGTATCGAGATGAACTGCGTCCAGCCATCAGTCTGCAAGCGCAACGACGATTTGGTAAGCTATTGGAAGTGGGGGCAAACTACACAGTTGCTAATGGACACTACAACCAATTGGGGCTGAATGTACAAGCCAGATTAGGTCCAGTGCAAGTGTTTGCGATGACTCATCAAATGCTCAATGCAGTACGCCCACGGGATAGTCAAGTCTTGGATGTGCGATTAGGTGCGAATCTACTATTTGGTGAATAGTTTGTTCTGTCTGCGAAACTGTTTGAAGGATTGGACTGTTGAATGGCATTTACAATTTCTTCAGTTTGCTCGTTCATGAAAGAAAAGAACACCGAACTCTTCCTCATCATTGGAGCTTTTGCCTGCATTTATATTTTGTGGGGAGCAACTTACTTAGCGGTCAAAATTGCGGTGCAGTCCATTCCTCCATTTTTGATGGCAAGCATTCGTTTTGTTATTGCTGGGTCTATCCTATTTAGCATGGCTCGCTTACTATGGAAGAAGCCGTTAGCGAATCTATTGCAGCTCAAAAATGCAGCATTTGCTGGTATTCTTTTCCTGGGTGTCGGCACTGGAGGAGTAGCTTATGCTTTGCAGTTTGTCGATTCTGGAGTAGTCGCGCTCATTATTTCTGCACAACCATTGTTGACGATACTTCTAGTCTGGCTGATACTCAAACAGCCGCCTGCAGCTAGTAGCTATTTAGGTGTTGCATTAGGTATGTTTGGCATGTATTTGTTGGTGTCTCAAGACTATGTGACCGAGAAAGAAAATAGTTGGTGGGGCATCGTTGCCATTGTATGCAGTATGTTCGCTTGGGGCTACAGTTCCGTATTTATCAAGCAAGCAGATATGCCAGAAGGACAGGCTCAGAATGCCTCGCTTCAAATGTTATTTGGCAGTATTTTTCTGTTTGTCATCGCACTGGCAGTGGGTGATGTTGGTCGATTTGAGTGGACTGGTGTAGCCACTGATTCACTGTGGGCATTGTTGTTTTTGATTTTTCTAGGGTCTATTTTAGCCTTCTCGTCCTTCAACTATTTACTAGCGCGTATTTCTCCTGAAAAGGTGGCTACTTCTACTTATGTGAACCCAATCGTAGCCATGTTACTTGGTTGGTGGATCGGTGGAGAACTGATTACTTCACAGTCCATAGTCGCCGCACTCATTATGCTGACAGGTGTCCTTTTTATCAATGTAGATGTGTTTGGAGTAATTCAGAAGCGGATGAATATTCGTTCGGTGTAGCAAGTCAAGTACAGCAGCTGTGCCACCTATTTTTTTGAATGCTAGCGGTTGAAAACGTCTGTTTGATGGTGGAACTTATCTTTTGCAGCTTCTTTGCCATTGTTTTATTTCCTAAACACCTTCCGCCCGCGCTTTCGAGTCGTCAAGCTCTGCACAAACTGTATTAAATGTACCTGATCCAAAACACCCACGAGTCGACCTTCCTGAATAACTGGTAAGATGGAATACCCTTCCTCCTGAAAAATTTCAAGTACCGACTTAATAGACATATCTGGCGAAATAGTGCGGTAGTGTTGGCTCATGTAGAGCATGACTGGCGCGTTCAGTTCTTGTTGTTGAATGGCTTCCTGCAAAAATTCTTGATGCAATACCCCTACGACTTGTTCCAGCTCATTCACGATCACAAAGTTCTGTTCCTTCGTAATATCTATCACCGAAACAACCGTCTGAATCGTATCGTGAGGCTCTAGGCGAGTAAATTGCTGCTGATAAATTTCATCCACAAATAGATTGGAAAAGCGGACTTCCTGTCGCAAAGCATTATTCTCTTGTCGAGCTGCAAAGAAGATAAACAGTCCTAAAAAAGCAAGAATAGGATCTTGAAAAGGGTAGATACTAACAATTACAAATCCCACTGCCAACACCTGCCCAATAACGGACGCAATCTGTGTGGCTTTTGCTCTTTCCATTTTCAAAGACAACAAAGCGCGCAAAATTCGACCACCATCCATCGGAAAAGCTGGAATCAGATTAAATACAGCTAGTAACAGATTGCCAAAAATAACAGCTGGAATGAAGAGTGCTTTCACACCAAATGGTTGACCACCTTCATATCTCACTGTATCCATGATGAGAAACAACTCATCGATAGGGACAAAGAGAAAATAAATACTTAGGATAGCTGCTAGACCAATATTGACCAATGGGCCAGCTACCGCTACCCAAAACTCCTCCATGGGCGCACTCGGCAACTTTTCTAGACGTGCTACACCACCAATAGGCAGTAGAATAATGTCACGTGTGGCTACACCATACCTCCTAGCCGTAAGTGCGTGACCATACTCGTGCAGAATGACAGAAACGAAAACGCTAATCATCAAAGATACATACCAAAACAAACCACCTGCGTCCAATCCGTTGGAGTAGGCGGAAAAAAGAATCCATACTAAAATGAGTGCAAATGACCAGTGAATCAACACTGGAATACCAAAGAAGCTAGCTATTTTGAACGTTCCTTTCAAAGGATATGAAGTTTTTAGAAACTGCGATGGACAGCTTGTGTGTCGATAACAACAGAGAGGGAAAGGATGTTGCATGGTACATTTAAAATCCACGACTTCTCAAATGACGTTTATAGAATAACGAATAACGTTGACCGATGATGAGTAGGCATTCGTCTAAGATTATCAGTAGCACCACCCTTTTATACTACTTTGCTAATTGATGCAATAAATTGCTTATTCAAGAATTGCGACAATTACACAAACAAGTCACATGCGACAGCTAGAAATGCGCTGGGAGGATTTGACGTTCTGGGAACAGACGTTTTGGGGCATTGCACTAGTATTTACAGTGTTGAGTCTACTACAGTTGGTGATGGGTGGATTTGGCATCGCACTAGAAGAGAAAGCAGCAGCAGAATCAACAACCAGAAAAGAATGGTGGTCTACACGTAATGCTATCTTTTTCTTCGCTTTTGTAGGTTGGGTGGGAGTGTGGACGTATCATCGAATAGACACATTGCCACTACAGTTACTGGTCATAGCGATTGCAGGTACTATAGGAATGTGGATAACTGCGTATGTAGATCGGTTGATTTTGAACCGAAGTAGCCTGAATAACTTCGATACTAATCAACTACTATTCAAAACAGCACAAGTGCAACAAACTATTCCATCACACCAAAGTGGATATGGACACATCATCTATACCACAGATAAAAAGAATATACTACTTACCGCCATCACCAATCATCTTACTTCCATTGCCAGTGGCAGCTCTGTGCGTATTGTCGAAGTAGTAGAAGATGATCTAGTCCTTGTAGAGCCGACTGTAGAGTAGATGGAGCTTAAAAATAAAGCTCAATTCTTTTTAGGCAAACGAGTACTTTTCTCTTCTATCTCGCTTTCGCTTCCAGCAGTAGTTGCCAATCCTTCTATCGCTATTCGCATATGGTCGATCGTATAGTTTCCTTTCAGCTTTAGTAGACCTTTTTGATTTCCTTTGGTCTCAATAATGATGCCTTCCCAAGTTGTCTCACAAGCATTGTGCAATTGGGCGTTATCCAGTATCAGTTCCCCTCCAGCAGCAATCTTGATATACCCTTGAGGCGGTAAAGAAGTACGGCATTGTATCAATAAACGTCCACCTTTTTCAATAACTAAATGTCCTTCCAAGTCACGCGCCCCTTGCCAAACTATGGTATCCCGAATGTAAATTGTCTTCTTTTGATCTAAGGTACACCAAGTTGGTTCTAACATATTTCTCGGTCGTCCTTCACGTGACATATTTCGATGCACTCGCCCAATCTGACACGGGGTCATCGCTAACTGCCAAGCATTGTAATCCATCAAGTTATTAGAAACCAACGAATCACATTTGCCACTGCCATAATTCCAACAGTTGGGGTTTTTAGGTGTGTCATCGCAGCCATCGTTGTAGGCCCAAGTATGTTTTAGACCAAATACATGCCCCACTTCATGGTTCAACGTCTGCCGATAGTGCCAATAAGGGCGACCACTCTTATAATTGCCGCCTAGCTTGATTGCAGTTCCCAACGCGACACCGACCACGCCACCAGCATAGCTTTTAGAAGCGACACTGTCTGGATGGTGGGGCATCAAAAAAATGTTGACCACGCTATCTTCCTGAATACTGTATGCGTTGACTGCGCCACGACTGCTAATGTTTCTGTTTTTTCCCTTGTGAACGTGATAATACAATTCATCATCGAAGTGGCAGTAGATACCTTTGTCGTCAGGAGCGTCAGGTCGTCCAGTCAGTCGCAGCCGGTATTGAGTAGGTAATACTGGTGTCTCATTGCCTATTGGCAGATTCATCTTCGTATTTTTCTCCAAATCAATATTGACGTTTCCGATCAGCTTTTGCGCGAACGTGATTGCCTTTTCACCCCAATAATTTTGAGAACTGTCCGCGCTATTCATAAAGTGAACATTGACGCGGATGTAGCGCATGGGGCGGTGTTCCAAGTAGGCAGTATCAGGTATGTAAGTTAAAGCATCGTTGCAGCGTTGGCGAAGTTGATAGCGATTCAGCGTCGATTGGTCATAGGCCTCTGGTAGCAGTTGGACATCTTCGGCAGTGCAGAAATGGGTTTGTGTTTCGATCTTAGGCGAACAGGCGAACAGGAAGAAAAACAGCGGCACTTGAAGAAAACGAGCAAAGGAGCGCGCAGAATTACGACGCTTGAGTGAATGGTACATACGCCTAGATTGATGAATGAGTACTCCGTAACAAAAGCAACTCTAAATCCAATGAGCTGAAGCCATACTGGAGTTATGAACTACTTTTGTTACCGTGTATTATTGTACCGTAAGGTACTCATTTTGGCACGGAGTACCGAAAACAAGGCGTGCTTTTACATCCTCTTGTTAAAAGATCAAAGCTTCGTGAAGCTACTTTTTTCCATCTTTAAATCGCTTCTTCTTTTTCTTAAATTTTCGCTCCCCTTTTGATCGTTCTCCACCGCCGCCGCCAGGTCGACTTTTTCCAGCACTAAATTCTACCGTCACCTTCTTGCCTTTAAACGTAAAGTTTTGAAATTCCTTTTCAATCGCATTTTTCAGTCCTTTTTCAATCTGGAAGAACGAGAAGTTGCGTAAAATTTCGATGCTCCCAATTTGGAACGAATAGCGACTCAACTGCTGATTCAAGATTTTGATCAACATGCCAGGATCAACATTGTCGCGCTTGCCTAAACTGATGTAGTAGCGATCCATGCCACCTCGTTCCTTACGGGCTTCTCTTTTTTCATCTCTTTGATTGCCGCTGAAATTCAGGTCTGGCGCATTGTCGTAGGCGTTCAAAAAGCGGTTGAATTCCATAGACAGTACCCGCTTCAACAAATCTTCTTTCGACCAATCGGCTAAACGCGATTCGATAGCGCCCATGTACGGCTCAATCTGTTCGTCGGCGACTTCTACTTTCTCCATTTTATCCACAAAATGTAGCAGTTGCTGTTGGCGAATGTCTGACGCACTTGGTACTTCGATGACATCCATCTTTTTCCCCAGCGTCTTTTCGATCATCCGAATTTTTCCCTTCTCTCTTCCACTCACTAGCGCAATGGACATACCACTATTCCCGGCGCGTCCTGTTCGTCCACTTCTATGAATGTAGGCTTCCCCTTGATCTGGTAGATGAAAGTGGATAACGTGCGTTAAATTGTTAATATCTAAGCCTCTAGCGGCAACGTCCGTCGCTACTAATATCTGAATTTGTTGATTGCGAAAGCGATTCATGACATGATCGCGTTGGGCTTGAGATAGATCGCCGTGCAACGCATCGGAGGCATAGCCGTCTTGCATCAGTTCGTCGGCTACTTCTTTCGTCGTCAGTCGAGTTCTACAAAAGACGATTCCATACATATTGGGAAAGAAGTCAGCAAAACGTTTGAGTGACTGATATTTGTCACGCGCGCGAACGACTGTGTACGTATGTTGTATGTTTTCCGCACTGATATTTTGCGTGCCTGCATTGACTTCTAGCGGATTTTTCATGTACTGATCGACTAGCTTTTTGATGTCTTTCGGCATCGTCGCTGAGAACAGTAATGTTTGACGTTCTTCTGGTGTCGTTGATAAAATAGCGTCAAGCTCGTCTTTGAAACCCATCGACAGCATCTCGTCCGCTTCATCCAAAACAAGCGTTTTTAAGTTCTGGAGCTTCAATTGTTTGCCATTGATGAAATCTAGTACGCGACCAGGTGTTCCCACGATGATCTGAGGCTTCTTCCGCAGCAGTCGCGCTTGTCGTTCTTTTGGGTCGCCACCATAGATAGAGACCACTTCCACTTCTGGCAGGTATTTCAGGAATTTCTTGATTTCGTTGGAAGTCTGCAAGCAGAGTTCGCGAGTTGGATTCAAGATAAGTGCCTGAATATGCGGTTCGTTTTCGTCTAGCTGCTGAATCATTGGTAAGCTAAAAGCTGCCGTTTTTCCTGTACCAGTCTGCGCATAGGCAATCAAATCGCGTGGCGATTCTAAAAGTTGAGGGATGGCTTTGGCTTGTACTGGAGTCGGTTCTTCAAAACCAAGATCAGTAATGGCTTTCTGGATTTCGGCACGTAAGCCGAGTTCTTTAAATGTTGACATGTAGTTGTTTTTAGAAAGGAGACTGACTGTTTTGAGTTCAATAATAAATCGACCTTTTGAGTGTTTTGGTTGAATTATCAATCTATCTGCGCAAGCTTAATAGGATTGACCATCCAATCAAAACAGGTCAATTTAGTTATTTCACATTTTTCAGTTTCTCTTTCCAATTTATGTAGTAGCCATTCTATCGGCTACACTTGCCAACTTCAACAGCTTTTTTCTCAATCGGGCGGCGAAGGTACGCTTTTTACAGTGGTTTTAGTTATACACAATCATTTCATTTTGATAATCAGCGACTTACATACTTGTTCACATCGTTTTCCACAGGTGTTAACTACTTATTCAAAACAGATTGGACGAAAAAGTACACATTTTTGGTTTCCACACCCCTTGTGTATAACTATCTGTAAAGCCCTCTTTTTCAAAGAACTATCGTTTTGTCATTTTGTGTAAAACTCCGTGAATAAGTTCGAGGTTCTCCACTGGTTTCCCCAAAATGGAGTTTTCCACAATTGCATGATTATTCATAAAAGTATTTTTCCGCCATTCACCTTTTTTATTCCACAGCTTTTCGAAAGTCTTTCACAGCCTTAAAAAAGAATATGATAAGTTTAGAAAGTTATTCTATCACACGTGAATAAGTTTGGAACTAATTGATACTGAAATAAAAAGCATGTGGAAAAGCCGTTGATAAATTCCTAACAACTAATTAATATTGATTTTACACACTTTTTTATCCACGAACTAACAGCCCTAATAATAATAAGGGTTTTTATAAATTTTATTTTTCATTATTATTTACTACTACTTAAAAGTCGAATCTGATTGTTGAGGATGCACAAATTGTTGCAATGGAGCAGAGTTTGGAGAGGAGAGAAAGTTGGGAGAGAATGCAACAAGAATTACTACCTGCCATTTTTATTTAGCACTCTTCGGCTTGATCTTGAATAAAATAGAATATTGAATATCGAACAAGGAATGTTGAATGTCGAACAGAATGGAACAAGAACCGTTTGACCACTTCGACATTCAATATTCCCTGTTCTTCTGTTCGATGTTCCCATCATTCCAGCACATCCCGCAAAATCAAATGCGCGCTAATACTCGGCAGATTTTCCAAATGCGTTTGATAGTAGATTAAGAGTTTGCTCAACAGCAAGTGTCGCTCTGCTCTGCCAATATCGAGTTGATGGACGGTTTGCAGATCGCTTTGCAGCAATTGGTCGAGCTGGGCGCTGAGTTGTTGATTCAGGGTAGTTTTAGCAGCATCGTAAGGCTGAAAAGTACCTGCTTGCAGATCGAAGTAGGGGGTGGCGTCGCTATATTCACCATCAGGAACGAAGCCTAAATATTTGGTGAAATGGGCTAAGAAGTACAAATGGACATTGCTCACAGGGACAGTGCTTTCATCCAGATACAAATAAATGGACAGCAGAAAATTAAAGATGGCAGGATTCTCCTCGTCCTCGCGCAATATCTTTTGTGCTACCTCAGTAATGAACATACCGACCGAACTACGCACAATATCAAACGGCAACTTTTGGTAAATATGGAAGGGTTTGATCTCTTTAGGACGATGCAAATCCCGTCCTTCTTTATTGTAGGCAACTAGTTCAATTAAAGACATAATCTGCAATAAATTAGCACTCACTTTTGCCTTTTTGCTGCGAACGCCTGAAACAATGTACTTTTTCAGCCCAGCTTGTTCCGTATAGACTTCACAGATGAGACTCGTTTCTGAATATTTGAACGAGCGAAGGACAATTCCCTTTGTTTTTATCAGCATATTTGTACATTTTGAGGGGTGGTAGTAAAGTAGTTCATTTTAACCGCAAAGTCGCTAAGAAGGCGCGGAGTGCGCAAAGTGATACCTAAAAAACAACAGCTGTGACGAATAAATCAGTTGGCTTGGATATTAAGATACTCTTTTAAACAATAAATCAACCACTTAAAACCATAAATTGATCGAACAAAGGATACTCAGCATACATTGATGATTGCTGAACGTACTGATTTGAGCTAACTGACGAATAGCCAATAGCCAACAGCCAACAGCCAATAGGCAACAGCTAAAAGCCCATTCATGAAACAACTACAAGACTTTTTACAATACCAACT
>CAYLPW010000127.1:12699-13870 GCA_964385665.1 uncultured Saprospiraceae bacterium | reverse complement strand
GCTGCTGCTGCGTGATCTTGTGTCGAAAAAATGTTACAAGAAGACCAGGTTACGTCCGCTCCTAAGTGCTTCAAGGTTTCGATCAAAACGGCGGTCTGAATCGTCATGTGTAGACAACCAGCAACACGCGCGCCTTTCAACGGCTGCTCATCACCATATTCTTCCCGAAGCGACATCAAACCGGGCATTTCTGCCTCTGCCAATTCCATTTCGCGACGCCCCCAATCGGCGAGGGCTATATCTTTTACTTTATACTTTAACTGTGCTACATCTGCCATGCTACTGGTACAATTTTTAGGTCGATGAAAGTTAATTCATGGGAATATAATGAATAACACTTTCAACCAATGAATAATATTTCTGAAAAAACGCTGCAAAGATAGGGCTTTTCGGCACCAAAAGCCAATCGTTTCTAAAAACAGAAACTGTCGTGACTTTTATTGAAAAACCTAGACGAAAACACGCCACTTTGCTCAATGGTTGCAAGCATTTGCTCAAATACGACAAGTCTGAAGGTGTACGAACCTCCATATTTACACCGTAAAAACAAATCACCCGAATTTCAATGCTTTACACCACCCTGTATGTCCTATCGCTTTTGCTGATACAGCTCTACAAGCGGTATAACAAACCAAAATAATTCATTCATTTTATTCTATTCATGCGCTATGGAATAGCCTTTCTGACCGATGAAAGCCTGCTATTCTGATGCCAAAACCAAAAATTAACTCTTATGAAAACGGTATTTACCTTTTTGATCCTCTTCGCTGTCACTGCTTTAAGTGCACAACGAGTAGGTATTCCTTTCGAGAAAAGACAAGCTTTTGAAGGAATACTCCAATCGAGTCTTTCAACGATTTCTCCCAATAAACCGTATCACCCCATATCTTTGAGAAAGTCGGACTTACAGGCTTGGCAAAAAACAGCCAGTGAAGTCATTGCTGCTAATCACCGTATTTATTCTGTCGATATGGTCGATAGCAGTACGATATGGATGGTATCTACTTACAATGCCTTTCCACCACCTGCTGATGAAGTTCCTTACGTCCTGAAATCACTAGATAGTGGAGTGACTTGGGAGCAGTACGCGATTCCTAATACAGAAGGAAATTATGCTTTTGATATTGCTGCAGTGGATAAACAAACCGCTTATGTAGTTATCAATGACGAA
>CAYLPW010000127.1:0-12599 GCA_964385665.1 uncultured Saprospiraceae bacterium | reverse complement strand
TATCTGCTATTCACTATTTGCCTGGTACAGAACAATCTTTTATTAGTGTCGGGCATCGAAACTTTGGAGTAGGAGCAGTAGGGACTTATCGAACCGATGACTTAGAAAACTGGGAGGCTGTCGATGAAGTTCCGTTGATTTCGATGGATTTTATAGGTGAAAGTCAGGGAACTGGAGCGTTAGGAAATATTCCTTTTTTAGGGGACAATGGTAACATATATAAATGGGGATTGCCTTCTCCTTATGCGATTGGAATAGAGATATTCTCGACCATAGATTATACAGTAAGTAAAAGAGAACACATAGATGACATCCGCATAGATATAGAATTGGAGAATACTGGTCAACTAGATTTGAGTACATTAGAGGCAGTGATGGTTGTCACGAGAGGAGAAGAAGTTGTATTTGAAGATCGAAGTAGTATAGATGCTTTGGCAGTCGAAGAACTCAATGGGTTCTCCTTTGAATATACACCGACGGAACCAGGTATATACGAGTATAGTTTTGTACTGAACAATGCTGAACTTGGCGAAGACATTTCTATTGAAAATCGCTTTTTTGAATTGAGTGACAGCACACTTGCCAAAGACGATGGCACAACGGAAACAGATTTTGGATTTGGTTTTGGCGACCCCAATTGGTATGGTTACTATGGTAGCGAGTTTAGATTATTAGAAGCTGATACGCTTCAATCTATTGACATTCGAGTTTCTCTATTCTCTGACTTGGACGCAACTTATCAGCTTGGTGTATATGAAATTAATGAGTTGGGCGAGGTGGAAGTAGAACCTTTGTACAATTCAGGAGAAATAGCTGCCTTCGATGCACTATCAACAGATGGAACGCATACTCATCAGCTATTAGAACCATTACCGCTACCACCTGGGCAGTATGTATTTGCAGCAGGGCAAGACACACTACAAGGCATTGTTGGCTTTGGATTCGATACAGAAACGGTGAACGAGGGCTATTGGATTGTTTCGCCAATAGCAGGAGGAGGTTATCCATGGTCAAAAGTTGGAGAAAGTAGTGGCTTTTCTCTACCTACACTCGCCATCAGAGCTAATTTTCAGCAAAGCGACCTTATCAGTAGCGTCCGAGAATGGAATAGTTCTCCAGCTCCTTTTCAAGTTTTTCCAAATCCATTCAGCGATCAACTCAACCTAGCTTTCACAAAAGGCAACCACTCTAATTTTTGGGTAGAGCTAACCGATGTGCAAGGTAAAGTTTTATTGACTCAACAAGTTGTACACAGTTCTACACAAAACTGGAATTGGAAGCACCTTGCTAGTGGTCTGTACTTTTTGAAAGTGACGGACGGGAAGGAGATTTGGGTGGAGAAGGTGGTGAAGGAATAGTAAAGTATAGCCCCAAAAAATCAATCTTTCAATAACATCAAACACAACACATCATGAAAAAGTATCTTTTTTTCATCCCAATAGTTATTGGGATATCGCTATGCCTATTTGTGAATGAAATAAACGCACAAGTGCGCGCTACACCTGATCGTTTGGGGGTAGGAACAGAAAGTCCTGACGAAAAACTAGAAGTTGAAGGCAACAACGTAGCGACTCGAATAGGAGTCACCACAACGACTGCTCACAATGCCACTTTCAGAGCCAAAACACCCAATTCTGATTTTGGGTGGTATGCTGGCGGTAATGCAAATGTTTTTCAGTTATATGATTTTAATGCCAATCTGGATAGAATGACTATTGCCTCGAATGGAAATGTAGGGATAGGAATAGTGCCTGCATACAAACTCGATGTAGCAGGAAGAGGTCGATTTGATGATATCTTGAGAGTAGGGCAAGGAGTTAATAGTCCTGTTCAAGGTCAAGGTACTCATATTGGATGGAATAGAGTGTCTGGATCAGGTAGAGCATTTTTTGCATCTCAAAAAGGTCAAGGAAATGGAGGATTTGAGTTTATCACTTATAATTTAGACAACACGATAGATAATATTTCTATGACCATATTAGGAAATGGCGATGTTGGCATTGGAACTACATCTCCAGATGCCAAGTTGCACACTACAACAAATCAGTCGACAACTGGATTTTTCGAAAATAATGCATCCGCAGTTATTTCGACTTACGCTATACAAGGTCACAACCTCGCTGGTATTGGAAGTGCAGGCAATAAATATGGCGTAGAGGGATATGCAACAGGAACTGGAACAAAATTTGGAGTTTATGGAAGGACAGGAGCTAGTATTTCAGGTATCCAATATGGTGTATATGGCACAACCTCAGCTAGCTTATTTACACGATATGCTGGTTACTTCAACGGGAATCTTGCCTACACAGGTACACTGACAGATGTTTCGGACGAGCAGTTTAAAGAGAAAATTAGGGGAGCTGATAATATGCTAGACAAAGTCTTGCAATTATCGGCTAAAACTTACTTTTTCAAAAAAGATAAAACCTATCAAGGTTTCAACTTTTCAGAAGGTAAGCAGTTCGGTTTCATTGCGCAGGAACTACAACAGGTATTTCCAGAATTGGTGACCAAAAACGTCCATACTTATCAAAATGAAGTCACTCAAAAGAGCCAACAAGTTGAATATCTAGGTATCAACTACGTGCATCTCATTCCTGTCCTCACCAAAGCGATCCAAGAGCTTGCCGATCAAGTAAATGGGCAAAAAAACATCATCGAAGAGAAAGACGATAAAATAGTCGCGCTAGAAAAACGGATGGAGGAATTAGAGCAGATGATGCAAACCGTGATGGAGCAGAGAGGGGAAGAAAATTCGTCTATTCAGCAAGGTACATTGAATAAAAAAGCCTTTTTGAAACAAAATCAACCCAATCCATTCAGCGAAAATACCTCTATTGACTACTTCATTCCTGATTCCGCCAAACGAGCTGTGTTACAAGTATTCACCTTAGAAGGTAGGATGATAGAACAATTTGAGCTAGATATTCAAGCCTCTACCATTACCTTGAACAATGCCTCTCTGCCAGCAGGGAACTACATTTACCATTTGGTCGTTGATGGCATTCAAGTAGATAGCAAACAAATGCTACTGACTAAGTAATTGATCCGTGTTCACTTCTTTTCCTTCCATTCGGAGTTGGTTAAACGATCGACTCCGAATGGCTTTTCTTCCTTCACAATCAAGCGATGTGCCACTCCCACCCACCTTCCTCCAACAAGTAAATGAACTCATCGCCGAGCATTTAGCGGAGGCTCATCTACTGAGTATTATTCATGCACATTTTGAGTTGAGTGAATCCCAAATTTATCGGAAGATTAAACAGCAAACTGGTTATTCCCCTTCTGTTTATATTCGACAAAAACGGTTGGAACAAGCAAAAGAATGGATCGTGAAAAGCGATTTGCCACTATACGAAATAGCGCAAATGGTCGGCTTTCGTCAAGCTGCTTATTTTTCGCGTTGCTTTTCGGATTATTTTGGTTTTGCCCCTTCTTGTTTGCGGTGAGTTATTATTTTTTGCAGAATACGCGTAAGAAAATGCACGAATAGTGCAAGTAAACTAAGTCTTTCATTTTTTAATGCTAATTTAGTTCAATCAAATGACCTATATAAAATCAATACTGAAGTGTATTCATGTATCAAAACAATCGTATTCCTTTTTCTATGCTACTACACCGTACAACTAGCTACTGCTCAGCCAACCTACTCCACCCACTCCCCTGACTACCTCTTCCAGAACGAACGCATCCCATACGATGCACTTTACGACAATTTCATCCGTGATCTTTATCAAGACGAACTGGGCTTTTTATGGATTGCTACGCTCGATGGCTTATTTCGCTACGATGGCTACGAGTACAAAAAATACGTTGCCGACCCGAACGACCCAAAGAGCATTAGTGGCGATGGGCATACCAAAATTATTGGAGATGCAAGGCGTGGTTTTTGGATTAGTAGTTTTACGAGTGGTAGTGTGCGCGGTGGAAACGGTATCGATTACTACGACCCAAAAGAGGCGATCTTTTACAATATCCAACTAGATACGCTCCAAAACACCTCTCCGTTCAACTATGTCAGCGATATGCGGTGGAATGCAGATAGTACGCTACTTTGGTTGGGGACAGATGGTGGGTTGCTCACTTATTCACCGACAACAAAAGCGATACAATCGTTTCCACCAGACAACTCAAAGACGTTGGCGGTCTATAAAGTATTACCAAATGAACAAGCCACAAATAGTTTCTGGTTAGGCACAAGAAAAGGGTTGTGGCTATTTGAGGATGGAAAATATACTGCCGTTGATTTGCCGCCGCTGAATGACAATCGGATTAACGATTTGCTCTTCGTGACCCAAGACCATTTATTAATTGCTTGCAGCCAAGGGCTATTCGAGTACGATATACGATTAGATTCTATTTATCCATATACGATTCAGCTAGAAGATTCGCCTCTTTATAAAAATGCTGATCAGTCATCCCTTCAAGGCTATAAAAGAAACATCAAGAGTCTATGTCAAACAGGGGATGGAGAACTGTGGGCTGGTAGCAGTTTGGGATTGTATCGGTTGAATCGTGCTACGAAAACGGCAAAAGACTATTCCAACTATCTACGAGAGGACAGTAAGTTTGTAGCGAACTCAGCATACACGCTCTTACCCACCCAATCAGGCGTACTGTGGATCGGAAAAAACAATGGACTTTCTAAAATGATTCCTGCTGGCGAAAAAGTGCGCAAATATGAATTGATAGCTTTAGATGATTTAGCCTATCAAGAACGAAGGATCAATGTAAGTGGCACTTTGTTTAGCGAAAAATGCGAAGTTAAAAGTATTGTCGCCAATGAAGCTGACTTTGTTTGGGTAGGTACGTCTTGTGGCTTGTTTCAATTTGACAAAAAAAGCAAGCAGTTCCTGCAAAAGCATCCATTATTGAATGCTTTTCCATTTTTGAAAGAAAAGAACGTTACGGCGATGCTGTGGGATCGGGAGGGCAGCTTTTGGATAGGTGCGAATGATTATGGCAGCGTGCCTAGACTAAAAATTACGAACGCTTTATATCGAATTGATACAAATGGACAACTGACGGTTTTTAGTAGTGACACTGAGCAAAACCCAATTCCAAGAGGAGCTATTAAATCCATGATTCAAGATCGAAACGGATACATTTGGATCACTTGTCCTCAAGGATTAGCGCGTTATGATCCAACGTTGGAGAAGATGGAAATCCTATCTTCCAATTCAACAGTTAACCGCCTTTCGAGCAACAACACAAGAGTCGCTTTTGAGGATGCTGAAGGTATTATTTGGATTGGAACAGCAGATGGTGGTTTAAGCAAGTACGATCAAGATACAGAGCAGTTTCGCGCGATTCAGTCTGTTCCTTACCAGAAGAATCGAACGCTTTCTAATGATCGCATCAATGACATTGACCAACTAATATCGAATGAACTTTGGGTAGGTACGCAGTTGGGGCTGAATAAGATCAGTCTGCCTGAACAGCAAGTAACGACTGCTTTAGTAGAAGCAGATGATCGCAAAATCAGAACCATTCTGCCTTATGACGAGCAAACCTTGTGTGTAGCTACTGATCATCAACTATTGTTCTATTCTACGACAGACAATAGCAGTTACTATTTGTCCTTTGATGATGGATTCGATGGAGGACGATTCATTGCCAATGCTGGTTATAAAGATCAGGAGGGTACGTTGTATTTTGGAGGTACGCAGTGCATGTATGAGGTACTCCCTAACTTCAATTTTGAGAAAAACGACTCCACCAAACTCCTTTTTACCGCTTTCCAAATCAATAGTCAATCGCAGAATACCTATATACTGAATCAACAACGTTCGCCTCTTTCTTTTCGCTTCAACGACAACAACCTGATGTTTAGATTTGCTGCTCCACTACATCCCGATGCAGAAATATTGACTTATCGCTATCGACTTCATTCCACAGACCACTGGCAAGAAATAGGCAATAGCCACGAGCTTCGTTTTTCAAATTTGCCGCCAGACGACTATCAGCTAGAGATCACTACTGACGAAATTAATTCTTTTTCCAGGCTGTCCCTTCCCTTCACAATTCGCGCTCCTTGGTACTGGTCGTGGTGGTCAAAAATAGTTTATGTATCAGTAATACTAGGAATTGCTTATCTTTTTTATCGCTTTCAATTACGACGACGCCTAGCAGAAGCAGAAGCCACTCAGCTCAAGCAACTCGATCACTTCAAAACCCAGTTTTACACCAACATCACCCACGAGTTCCGTACACCCATTACCGTCATACAAGGATTGGTCAGTAAACTAAACATTAAAAAATACAAAACTGACTTAGCAATCATCAAAAACAACAGCAACCAACTGCTGCATTTAGTCAATCAGTTTTTAAGTCTATCCAAACTAGAAGCTGGCGTAATGCAAGTCAATCTAACGCAGCAAGATGTCATCGCCTTCTCGCGCTATCTAGTCGAATCCATGCGCTCACTCGCCGAGCAGAAAGAAATTACACTAAGATTTGAAAGTGATTTGGAAGAATTGACCATGGATATAGATGCGGATAAGTGGCAACACATTCTAGTCAATCTACTGTCCAATGCCATCAAATTTACGCCAGAAGGAGGAGAGGTAGTCATAACCATTCAGCGAGTAGAACAACAGCTATTGATGGAAGTGAGCGACACTGGAATTGGTATTTCTTATAAAGACCAAATGAAGATTTTTGATCGCTTTTATCAAGTAAAAAAGGAGCAGGTTTTATCGGTTGGTGGTAGCGGTATTGGTCTAGCGATTTGTAAAGAAATGGTGGAGTTACTAGATGGAACGATTGAAGTAGAGAGTGCATTGAATAAAGGAAGTGTGTTTTGTATAGCCTTGCCAATTCGTCAAGAAGCCCCACTTGCTTCATCTGTTTTGAAAAGCGAAGAGCAGCAGACGCATCGCTCCCTAGATCAAGAGTTGGCAGCCATCAATTTACTAGCGGAAGAAGAAGCAACGATCTTGTTGGTCGAAGACAACGCGGATGTGTTGTACTACATCATGAAAACGCTGAGAAGAAAATACCAGATCATTACGGCTAAAGATGGTCAGGAAGGGTTCTCGATGGCAAAAGAGCAATTGCCTGACCTCATCATCAGCGACATCATGATGCCTTTTATGAATGGATATGAATTGTGCTATCGGCTAAAAAAGGAGGAAACGACCCAACATCTACCCGTCATCTTGCTGACTGCTAAAGCCGATCAATCTTCCAGAATAGAAGGACTGAAATATGGGGCAGATGCGTATTTGATGAAGCCGTTTGATGAAATAGAACTCATTTTGAGGATTGAAAAGTTGCTCGAAAAACAGCGACGGATGCAGGCGTATTATCAAAGTCGATATTTGACTGTTCCGCCTACACCTATCCAATTTTATTTGGGAGAAGAATACGACTTTATCAAGCAATGTACTGCCATCATCGAAGCCAGTTTGCAGGCGAAATGGAATGCTGCTTCTTTAGCAGAAAAACTGAATGTAGGCGAGCATACTTTTAGGCGAAAAATCAAGCAGTTGAGTGGCTTTCCAGTGACTATTTTTGTGCGACGACTGCGCTTGAAACGAGCGCACGAATTGATAACGACAAGTGATGATTCTTTAAAAAATATCGCTTATCAAGTCGGCTTTGGTTCGCCTAATGAGTTGTCGAATTATTTTAAAGAAGTGTTTGGGCAGTCGCCAAGTGAGTTGCGTGATTGAGTTTAGATAAAAAAATATCCCTTCCAAATAGATCATCAGAAGGGATATATTGAAAATGATAAACACTTTCAAATGGTCATTCTACGCTAGCCTTTTCTCTAAGGAATGGCGAATAAATAAAGGTGCTTTCTTGGCAAGATATTTTTGTGCTAATCAAGGCAGAAGAATGTGCGTATAGCCCTTGCTAAATAAGCATTATTCTAACGAAGAGTAGTGCAAAAAGATGAAGTCAAGAATGTAAATTTATTTGTTCAACGTTCCTAATAGTAATCACCCATTTTAATCAAGGCGAATATCACACCAGGTATAAAGAATAGGAAATAAAGAAGTAGAGCTATCCACCAATTGTTCCCTTCAAAATCATCTAACAACCCCATAGCTAACCATCCAAAACCGATGATCGCCAAGACAATATATGCACCTTTTGGAAGATCAGTGGCACGCGTCTGCTTCTTCAAAACCGACTGTGCAATCTTCAGCTTAGCAGATTGTACGAGTCCCAAACGCTTGCCTGTTTGTTCGCGGTACTGCTTTGGCGTCAAATTAATCACTTCTTCCAGCGACATTCCCTTTAGATGATCTTTCAGCGTTTGACGCTTACTTATGACTTCCTTTTCCACTTTGGGTGCGACTGCATAAGGGGCAGCGTAAGCAGTGGATAGACTCACTAAAAAAGCGAAAATAAGTAATAAACTTGTTCTCATAATAGATAACTGTTTAAGTGTGTTGAATAAATACGTGTAGACAAACTTAGTGCTTTTTGGTATCAATAGCAATCGTTGTGATAATAAGTAGAATTAACGGATGTTCGATTTTTGTAGGAAATCAATTTGTTAAAAACAGTCATTCAAAAGAGACGAACCGCTGCGTCTCTCTATTTATCTTCTATTCAATTAAAGTATTTCGCTACTTCCGCCGTCTACCTAACTATGACATCCAATTCAAAAGAACAGATCATCCGAGAATATGAAGTGGCACTACGTGTGTTCATCCAGTCGCGAGTAGGTAGCTCTACGACCACCGATGATGTGTTGCAAGAGGTTTGGTATCAATTTAGCAAAAGAGATATAAAAACAATTCAGCAGCCCAAAGCGTGGCTCTATCAAGTAGCGCGTACTAAGATTATCGACCACTACCGAAAAAAGTTACCCGAATGGTTGGAAGACTATTTGGAGGAAGAGCAAGAGTACGACACCGTCGACTTTTTAACGGACTTTCATACGCCCGAGGATGCTTATTGGCAAGAAGAATTTTGGGACGCTTTTTATGAAGCATTAGATCGTTTGCCAGACAATCAGCGACTGGTGTTTGTCCAAAATGAATTGGAAGAGTTGACCCTTCGAGAAATCGCTGAACAAACCAATACGAATCTAAAAACCATTATTTCCCGAAAAGGCTATGCTGTCAAGCGACTGCGTGAACAGCTACAATATTTATTTGACGATTATTATGACATTGAGTGATGTAACTAATCACTTTTCAACTATCAAAATTATGCACAGACGTAAAAGAAGACAACGCGATCAAGAGTCCTCTAGCCGCCGTTTTGGACGACATGGGTATCGACGACCGAAATACAATGTTCCAGTCAATATTCTGGAAGAAGACAGTCATTTTGAAGCTTGGGTCTACTGTTTGACTTTTAGCAAAGAGGAGGTCAGAATTGCCGTAGCGGATGATATGATTTACATTAGTGGCAAACGGACACCAAAAGAGGACGCCCCCAACTTTCTATTGCAAGAGTATCCAATTAAGTCTTTTGAACGCTTTTTTGAATTGAGCGACCGAGCGGATAAAGAAAATATCACTGCGAAAATGGAAGACGGCATTTTGAAAATTCATGTGCCGAAAACGGAAGCAGCACAGCGGGGGATGCAGGAGGTGGAGATTGAGTAGCGGTGTCCTAAAAGTGATTTAGTTGGCAGCTACTTTCAAAGTACCTGCCCACTTCATCTGAAAAACTAATCCACATTCGATACTTTTGAGGCGATGTAAGAATAGGTCTAAAGCAATCGCACATGAGTACATCCAGTTCATATCTAAATCGCGATCGTTGGTTGTGGTGGATAGGTGTCCCTATTTGCACGCTACTCATTCAGCATATTGGTATCAGCTGGGAAGAGATAAAAATTTATGTAACGCAACGGAGTTATTGGTACAATCTAACTTACAATGTTTCCATCATTACGTTGAGCTTATGGCTGTTAAAAAGATGGATCAACTATTTAGACCAGCGGTTGCCTTACCAGACAAATTTTATAAGACGCATTCTATTTCAATTGTCGATAAGTGTGGTCGGTTTGATGAGCCTGATAGAGTTACTTACCTTTTTGTATGTCAAAGTGTGGATGCAAGCGGACTATTGGGACAGTCATTGGAATACGGATATCATCTTTTCCATTTCTCTTATCATCCTACTCAACTTAGTTTATCTCTGTCTTTATTTGATGCATCGAGCAGACACAAAACTGGACTCAGAGGAAGAACAAGAAGAAACAGCTATTCTCAGTCCACCAATGCGCTTAAGTGTTCAACTAGGAAATGCGACTGTTTCTTTGTTGCCGAACGAAATCGCGCTGATTGTTTCGACCAATCGGTTAGTGAAAGTCATCACTATGGAGCCGAAAAGCTATTGGTCGAATCAGTCGTTGAAGCAGTTAGTTGAGCAGTTGGATGCCAAACAATTTTATAGAGCCAATCGACAAATCCTTATCCATCGACAACTCATCAAAGGCTATCGAAAACTACCCAATAGAAAACTGGAATTGCTCCTCACACAAGCCTCCATTTTCGATGAAGCTATTCACATCAGTAAAGAAAAAGCAGTTGCTTTTCAGCAGTGGCTAGAACAGTCGGTCAGCTTGAACCCGTAAACTGTCCGATTCAAACCGAAACTCCCTATCAAATAAGACAATTCCTTCTTTCTCATCGTCTTTGGCAGCGAAATCTTAACTGAATCATTCGTAAAAAACAAAGATCATGAAACAAGGACTATTCGGTCTGCTATTTCTACTTACCACAACTGCCTGGCTAAGTGCCCAAAGCGTTAGTCTCTCTTTTCAGCAAGAATCTATCTCTATTCCATTCACCCGTTTCGAGCAATGGAATCCTGGTGTAGAAATTGGGTACGGATTCGCGCCGCGAGAAAAAGGAAACGGCCTGCGGCAAGTCAATATCAATGCAGGCTATTTTT
Source organism: uncultured Saprospiraceae bacterium (assembly GCA_964385665.1). Classification (GTDB taxonomy): domain Bacteria; phylum Bacteroidota; class Bacteroidia; order Chitinophagales; family Saprospiraceae; genus JAAUTG01. The sequence goes on along the minus strand of CAYLPW010000127.1, from coordinate 1,730 downwards.
TTCACCAAGAAGTGACGTCTGCTTTCTACGCGAAAGTGGAGTATAATTTTGCCTTTCATATTGCCAAAGACATCTACTTTGATGTCGTTCCGGCGGCAGGTTACATGCACTCTTTCTACCCTGGTGAAGTCTATACACCTGATGGAGAAGGCAGCTACGACTTAAAACGACAGTTCGGGCGACCACATCTTTGGGTGGAAAGTGGCGTCGGATTCTCCTTCTTTCGCTCCAAAACCATCAGCCCATTTATTCAATATCGCTTTGCTGTGGAAACCCCATTTGCCAATGGCATTCCTGTCTTTCCACATTCTTTTTATGAGCTTGGAGTACAGTATAAACTTTAATTATTATGTTCAGTTTTTTTAAAATAACTATCATTCAATGAAAAATATATTCCTGTTCATTCTACTCTTTTTCCTAGGCACACAATGCACCATGGAGGAGCGTACGATCCCTCAAGACCTCAATGCCTGTTCTACTGAATTTGAGAATCATCAAACACATCCAAAGGCAGCGCAATATCAAGCCATTTTAGATCGTAATCGAGCACGCAACATCGCAGGCATGACGATGCTCGTTAAAGACAAACATGGGGTGTGGTCAGGAGCAAGTGGTCTAGCAGATTTGCCGACAAAGCGTCCGATGCGTGCCTGTGATCGAATGGCGATTGCCAGCATCTCAAAACCTTTTACCGCAGTAGTCATCATGCGATTGATCGAAGATGGATTCCTAACATTAGAAAGCGAAGTCAAAGAATATGTCTCGGACGAAATTGTCCAGAAAGTAGCTAATGTCGATCAAGCTCAAATCAAGCATTTGTTGAGTCATCGTAGCGGAATTGCAGATTATTACACTATTAGTTTCCTTTTCGACCAGCTGAATACAAACGATCGCGTGACCAATTTTGAAGGTTTAGTGGAGTACGTGTATGGAAAGAAAGCAAGTTTTGAAGTAGGCGACAGCTACGGCTACTCGAATGTCAACTACGTCTTATTAGGCATCATAGCAGAAGCGGTTAGCGGTCAATCTCTGAAAGCTTTATATGAACAGTACATCTTTGAGCCGTTGGACTTAAAAAGTGCTTACTTCGATGTCGCTGTCCCCTTTCCTAGCGACATGCCCAATGCCTACGTTGATTTATATGGAAATAACGACTTGGTCGACGCTCGGTTTTTGTATGGCGATGAAGGTCGAACCCCTGACGGTGGTATCATCATCGACAACTTGGATTTACTGCGTTTTTTTGAAGCATTATCCAAAGGTGAATTGGTAAGTGATGCTAGTTTAGAAGTCATGACCGATTGGTTTGAGCTACCTGAAGACTGGCGCGATGAAGAGTTTCTTGGTCAACTAAAAAATGGCTATGGTTTAGAGCATTTTGAAAATGAATACGCTTATGCCCTAGGACATACCGGTGGTATTGATGGCTTTCTTTCACTAGCATTCTACTTTCCAGAGCAAGACTATATGTATATTCAAGTCATCAATACAGCAGATTTTGATCTAGATGGTCGTATTGATGCGTATAAAGAGTCGCTGCCGATTATGTTTGAGGAGTGAAATGGAGACTATAGCACAAATTGGCAGGTATCCGTCTAAGTTTGAGTTCAATAATAAACCCGCCTGACCGTCGGGCAGGTTTATCATTTCACGTTACTAAGACGGATGCCTGCCAACTTCATTCAAAAGTCAACAACCACTTAACCCATCAATTGTTACACTCCAAAAAT
>CAYLPW010000126.1:0-13898 GCA_964385665.1 uncultured Saprospiraceae bacterium | reverse complement strand
TTACGGACGCTGCCCCACGAAGGTTGGCAAGAGCGCGTTCAGGCATTGCCGATCAGCAAAACCGATACCTGGGTGTTGCAAGAATTCATAGAAGGGCGAGAAATTTGTACGCATACCACTACCCAAAATGGCGCAGTCAATCTATACATCTGTTGTGATTCCTCGCCGTTTCAGGTCAATTATGAAATGCTTGACTTACCGAGCGTGAGAGCTTGGGTGGATTCTTTTGTGAAGCAATTGGGCGCGACTGGACAAATTTCGTTTGACTTTATTATTCGAGACGATGGCGAAGTCATTCCGATAGAATGTAATCCACGCACGCATTCTGCCATTACCTTATTTCACAATCAACCATCAGGCGCGAATGCATATTATGCCTTCGCTGACTCTTCCAAAACCTATCTACCCAACGAAAACAGCGGTCACACTTATTGGCTGTACCATGAACTCCATCGTCTTCTAAATAGTGATAATTTGGAGCAGTTTACGCTTCTACTACTCCGAATGGCAACAGGTAAAGAAGCCATTTTTTCCGAACAAGATCCGCTACCATTTTGGTTTAACAACCACATCAATATTCCCTATCAAATCTTACAAACGATCAAAGATGAAGTGCCGTGGACGCGCATTGATTTTAACATTGGCAAATTAATCGTAGCAGGTGGAGACTAAACAAACATACGTCGCGCTTCAGTTGGTGGGGTCGCCGACTTCGCAGTTCTTTTTTGATCTGTCTTTGTTGTATGCCAAAGAAGTAGTGCAGCCTGATGGATTTGAACTGCTGTTCGCCATTGTCTATCCAGATGGAACTTGGGCAGTCAGTAAAGATTTGGAAGCGATACCAGAACGAGTAGCCTTGAGCCAGATGATTGAGTTGGTGCAAACAGCAGACATGGTTGTGCCTCATATTTTCTGCCAAAAAGGGCTGACGAGTTTGCGCATTTTCTTTGAAGACGTTTTACAAATTCCAGTTGTGGGTTCTTCAGGTCATGTGGCAGCTATTGCACAAGACAAACAATTAACTAAATTTTTGGCAGAAGAAGCGAATGTTCGTGTTCCAAAGGGAATGCGCCTAACACACCATCAAGCCAGTCAGTTGGCGACAGCCATATTCGACTATCCAGTCATCATTAAATCCAACAATACCGATAACTCGAATGGCTTGTCGCTAGTTAAAAAAGTCGCCAAGCTGCAACCTGCTATTGAATCAGTTTTTCAATTTGACGATGAGGCTTTGATCGAAGAGTATATTGACGGACGCGAGCTACGTGGCGCAGTTATTGAACAAAATGGACAATACCACGCGCTGCCTTTCATTGAATATGGTGTCAATGAAAATAACCCAATCCGACTACGTCAAGACAAATATAAATTTGGGGAGAATGGCGAACTCCTCGACCAATCCGAGAAGCAGCAAGTGCCAGCACATTGCCCCGCTAATCTGGAGGAGGAACTTCAAGCAGAACTAGTTAGCATGATGATTCAAATGCACCAACGCTTAGGCTGTCGCGACTTTTCAATGTATGACTTTCGGGTCGATGGAATCACGAACAAACCCTATTTATTGGAGGCTGGTCTATTTTGGTCATTCAGCGAAGCGAGCATGATTTCGACGATGTTGGAAGCGGATGGTAAGGATTTGATGGAGGTGACGAAAACGATTTGGATGCAAGCTGTGAACAGATAAAGTGAATATGGCAGATGAATATTAGTTTCTGGAACGAGACTTAAATCGACCCTATTTATTTTAGTGGAGAAAGGGATGGAAATCCGTTAAAAACAAAATACTGTATGAGTCAACAAAGGTAGTTGATTGAAATACCTAAATAGGATAACGGTCAAGTGGAGCTTGGAACGAGAATTATTGGACGAGTTTATTTTGTTTAGGATTTTCATTTCTTTCGGAGCGTTAAAAAATAAATGTAGGTCTGGACTTTTTTCGTTCTTTTTTGGTCAATCAAAAAAGGACAAATCATACTTTTTAAATGAGAAAACGATAAAATATTCAGACAATGAACGTGCAGCAAAAACAACCTGTCGGCGCAACAGTCGATGGTATAAAACTAAGCGACCTAACCCCACAACAAGCTACTCAAATCAAACAACTACTCGCCGAACATGGCGTACTCATATTCCGCGATCAGCATTGCTCGGATGGCGAATTTGTGGATTTTTTAAGCCAGCTTGGACCCTTGACATTTACGGTCGGTGAGCGTCCCGTAGAAGGACATCCTGATCTAAATATCGTCAGCAACATTGGTAAGAAAGGCGGTTCTAAAAGTCAGTTTCATATTGATTCCAGCTATTTCAAAAAACCACCAGCCTACTCTGCACTACGTGCTGTCATCATTCCACCTACAGGTGGCGAAACCCTTTTCACGAACCAATATCAGTCTTATGAAACGCTCAACGAGAAGATCAAAGAGCAACTAGAAGGCAAGACTGTCAAACACGTTGTCACAGGCGTCAATCTAGACCCACATGATGATGCAGAGACGGAAGCTGACCATCCTTTTTTTTTGGAGCATCCTATTTCGGGCAAGAAAGCGATTTATATGTCAACATTGAGTAGGTGTGTGCGTGTCAATGGATTAGATGAAGCAACAAGTTCAGAACTCATTAAGCAGTGCTATGAGCATTCTATTCAAGAACAAAACATCTATCGGCACGAATGGAAAGCCGGCGATATTGTGATTTGGGACAATGGCTGTACGTTGCACAAAGCCGATCATTCTAGAGTGGATGGTGATCGGGTGCTGCATCGAGGCTTGTGTTTGGGGTACAATGCGTAGTAATTATTTTGTGTACGGGAGTTTGTAATAATTAAAGTACCCGAACCTGCCCGACGATATTATGAGTCTAAAATGGTCAGGCGGGTTTTTGACAATTATCGCGAATGGCTATAAGGCGCGAAGCAGAAACATTAGCCTTCCCGATGCCGTTAGCTATCGATATCGGGACATGACTCCATTCAAGAATGGTAAAGAATTTATTTTTGAATGTAACGCGATAGCCGTTTGGGAGCAACTCAAAAATGGATTCGCTCGAATGCAGACGCTTCTTTAATCTCAATTAGTCAACATACAAAATGTTCATCTAATTTTTTGTTTCTAAGCATTGAAACATTGAAAGGAGGAAAGCGTTAGATATAGCAAAAAAAAAGAGCATCCTGCCAGATGCTCCTACTCTCAAAATTCATGAGACTATAATTGCCATAGTAAGTCGTTTCCAAAATTTATGGTAATCAACCTTTTCCTCCTCACTTTTCATTTCTCCTCGCTTCCCGATTAATTACAACACAAATATACGTCCTCTTCTGCCCTTCCTTGAAGTACATCGAACCAAATTACTGTATTTATTTTCTATGTGATTTTAAATGCAACCTATTGATTATCAATTAATTAAAATAAAAAATACTCTTTCAATCTGATATTATCAATGAAAAAATATATTTTTTTTTGCTAAAAAGCACTCTAATTATTTTTGATTGAGTCAAGGATTGACAACCACTTTATCTTTAAAGTGGCAACTTCATTCGCCGAATCTTCTGCTTCACGATGGGTTTCAGACTTTCTGCTGCTTCCAATAACAGCAACTCATCTGGCGGAAAGTCACGTGGGCTATTCCCGATGATGCTTTTACTTTCAGAACTCAGCGCAGCACGGTCGCCTCGAAAAGTAGCCGCATAATGCTCAAATAGAGCTTCTGCTGTTACAGTTTCCGTATTCAATAAGCGTTGGACTCGACGATCATATACCATCAATCGACCACTTACGGTAGCAGCTTTCGTTTGATATACTTCTACTACTTCTGCTGCCACCAATCGGATGTTAGGAACGTAGACAACGTTGCCACTGGAATCTTTGACGGTGTTGTTATTCTCATCTAATAAAATTTTCTCTCCTTCCTCAATCTCTTTTTCGTCGACATAGCTACGTTCGCGTACCCGTTCTGGACTAACCTCCAAATTTTCTAGCATCAACACCATTTCATAATCATAACTGATCCCACGTCGTGACTCGGTGTCATAAATTCGCCAACGGCTATTCATATCTCTTGTATCCATCGACAATAACGCTTGCTCCAAATCGCGTGGCAATATGGCACGACCATCCTGTTTTACTTTGAATAACACATACTGTGTACCTAAAGTCAGGGCTTCTTCCATCAGTGCCTCGTGGTTTTTGTAATTTGGTACGAAGCGTTTGATACCTTCTAGTTGTTCGTAAGCTTCTCGTGCCGCTTGTTTGTCGCCTTGTCGCGCCACGATTAGTTGCGTACTTGCTACTTCATACAAATGTTGTGCTGCTTTACTTTTAGCTTCCTGTATGACGCCATTGATCTTCACAAATCGAAACTTCGCCTCCCGACCTTTATCGTCACGCAGTGGCACTAGCGGACGCACTCTTCTTTGTCGCTTGTCTACTTTTCGCGCCAAGTCGTATATCCGTTCCCAATTTTCTGAACGGCCTTCTCTACGTAGCTGCTGAATGCGCTCCATATCCTGTGTGTTCGCTTTGAAAAAAGCATCCTCTAGTGCCCAAACTTCATCTGCTTTCTTCCGCTTTTTACCTGCTAATCGCTTTACAGATTGTTGAATAGCGGTATCATAGTTACCTTGCTCAGTCAATTTTTGGGTGGAGCGGCAACTACTCAAATAAATTAGTCCAAGACTCGCGATTAACAATACATGTAGTGGTTTCATAAGTGTAGTGTTTTGTATTACGCATTATACGCAAATCAGTGCTGTTCCTGATGGATGAACTTCTTATAAGTACTTGAATGTAAATAAACGTCACTTTTGACCTAGCTAATTTTTCGTTAATCAAGGCAGATTTTTCTTGCATAACTGGTTATGGAAGCAAAATCTAACGCCGAGTAACGGAAAATTAGCCCGTCAATGAAAGTGTCGATTATTTGGGTTCACGTACTTATAATTCTCACTAGATACATGAGTGCAGCGTTTCAGTGAATTACGCATTACGGTTTTGACACCTACTCTATCCTCAAACGCTACTCTATCATTTATAAGAAAGTTGAAGTCAAGCGATCCAAAAACTCCGCAATTCGTCATGCACCGACTATTGCTTTCTAACCAGAAACGATACCGCCTCGACGATTGGAGTTGCACAGAAGTTAATCAAAGGAGCGCGCTTTATTGATCTTTTAAGAAAAAATGATCAGTTTTAAATCTTTGTTTAGATAATTCATGAACTATGAGTCACAACACACTAACTACAAGAAAATGGATATAGAAACAACACGTCAATATTGCTTGGCGAAAAAGGGAGTCACGGAGAGTTTTCCTTTTGATGATGAAACACTGGTATTTAAGGTGATGAATAAGATGTTTGCATTGATGAGTCTAGAACGCTTGCCGTTTTCTGTGAATCTAAAATGTGACCCAGAACAAGCTATCGAACTTCGCGCTACGCATGAAGAAGTGCAGCCTGGCTACCACATGAGCAAAAAACATTGGAACACTGTCAATTTTGAAGGAAGCTTGTCAACTTCTGAACTACAAGAATTGATCGACCATTCCTATGACCTAGTTGTTGCTTCTTTACCCAAGAAAACGCAGCGAACCTTGGAGGAGGAGTGAGCATCGGATATTGAACAAGGAATAACGAATATTGAAGTAAACTAAGATTACGTGTTTTCTTCACAATTCGTACTTTGCACTTTCCAAATTCTACTCATATGCAGCGCGTCACACTAGCAGATTATTCTATCTTTATTGGCTCTAATGTCTGGGCAGCTTGGCAAGAATTCTTAGCGGAGCGTTCCTACTCACGCTTAGTTGTTTTGGTCGATGAAAACACGCACAAACACTGCATGCCCCTCTTTGCTGCACATACACCTACTCTTGACCGACTACCCATTCAAATTCCAGCTGGCGAAGCACATAAAAATATAGATACCTGTCAAGCAATTTGGTCATCTATGATGGCAGCTGACATTGATCGGAAAGCTCTGATGGTCAACTTAGGTGGTGGTGTGATTGGTGATATGGGTGGTTTTTGTGCGAGTACCTACAAACGCGGTATTGATTTTGTGCAATTTCCGACCACTCTTTTATCGCAGGTCGATGCATCCATTGGTGGAAAGTTGGGGATTGATTTTCAGAGTGTCAAAAATAGTGTTGGCGTTTTCAACAATCCTCAAAATGTATTTATCCAGCTCGACTTTTTACAGACACTTTCCGCACGCGAGCGAAGAAGTGGCTTTGCCGAAATGCTCAAGCATAGCCTGATCGCTGACCGACAGCAGTGGGAGAATCTAAAAAATGAACGTAATCTATCCGCTATTGATTGGTTGCAGTATCTACCTATGAATCTGATGATTAAACAGCGCGTCGTCGCACAAGATCCATTTGAGCGTGGATTGCGCAAAGCATTGAATTTCGGACACACAGTAGGTCATGCTGTGGAGAGTTATTTTTTGGAGACAGATGCCCCTTTGTTGCATGGAGAAGCAATTGCACTAGGCATGATTTGCGAAAGCTTTTTGTCGCATCGGCTTTTAGCGTTGTCCCAAGCAGAACTAGAAGACATTACCCGATCTATACTTGACATTTATGGTCACACCACAGTTCCAAAACATATTGATGACTATCTGTTAGGTATGATGCGTAAGGATAAGAAGAACGAAGATCAGCAAATTAATTTATCGCTTTTGCCTACGATTGGCGATGTGAAAGTGAACTGCACGGCTACGGATGAGTTGATTTTGGAAAGTATTGATTACTATCGTTCACTCCCATGACAATTGATTCACTTCCTAGAGTGCAAAAAGACTTCTTTTTAGACGATGATGTCGTTGCGCAAGCTCAACGACTACTCGGCAAACTGTTAGTGACCAACTTCGACGATCAGCTCACCGTCGGTAGAATTGTAGAAACGGAAGCCTATCGTGCCCCCGACGACAAAGCCTGTCATGCGTACAATAATCGCCGTACGAAGCGTACCGAAGTCATGTTTCAAGAAGGCGGCACAGCCTACATCACACTTTGCTATGGCATACATCATCTATTCAATGTGGTGACTGGACCGAAAGGAATGGCACAGGCGGTATTGATCCGAGGAGTCGAACCAGTAGTTGGAAAAGATATTATGTTGGCGCGTCGCGGTCTGGATAAAATGAGTTATCGACTGACGGCAGGACCTGGCGCATTGAGTCGGGCATTGGGCATTACGACGGATTGGCATGGTAGCAAATTGACGCATACAGCTACTCCGATTTGGTTATCTGATGAGGGTATTCAATATGAAAAAGACGCTATTCTAGCTAGTCCACGTGTTGGCATTGGGTATGCAGAAGAGTGGAAAGAAGTGCCTTGGCGATTTCGGGTAAAAAAATCTTCTTGGACAAGTCGAGCGAAATAAGTCGCGTCACCCCGCGAATTTAGTACCTAAAAAACGCAATCATGTAATCTGCTGGCATCAAGCAAAACATTCACGGGGTGACTTAACACCTAAACCTCGCCCATCGTAGGCTGATTGAATTATTTCCTGTTACTTTGCGTGAGTAATACCCATTCACTCCATTTCCTCATTTATTTAAGTCATCCATTGTGCAAGGAACAGGTTCTTCTCCACTCATCAATAAGTACTCCGAAGTCAAGCTTTTCAGCGGTCAGCACTCTGAAAAATTGGCAAAAAAAATTGCTAAGAAGTACGGCAAACCACTTGGGGACATCAAGGTCAATCGCTTTAGTGATGGCGAGATGCAGCCAGTCATTCATGAGTCGGTGCGTGGTTCTTATTTTTTCATCATTCAGTCCACTGCTGCACCTGCGGATAATTTGATGGAATTGCTGCTCATCATTGATGCTGCCAAACGAGCTTCAGCTGGTTATATTGCAGTCATCATTCCTTATTTTGGCTATGCACGCCAGGATAGAAAAGATAAATCGCGTGTACCTATTTCTGCTAAGTTAGTAGTAGACTTGCTACAAGCAGCTGGTGCAGATCGAGTGGTGAGTATGGACTTCCACGCAGATCAACTGCAAGGTTTTTTTGATATTCCCGTCGATCACTTACAGGGGCAAATGGTCTTTTTCAAGCATTTACGAAAATTGGACCTGAGCAATGTTACTTTTGCTGCACCTGACGTGGGTGGCGTAAAACGCGCTCGTAGTTACGCCCAAGAATTCCAAACCGATTTAGTGATTTGTGACAAACAACGTGAACGTGCCAATGAAGTCGCTGGCATGACCTTAATCGGAGATGTAACCGGAAAAGATGTTATCCTAGTGGACGATTTGGTGGATACGGCTGGCACACTTTGCCGTGCTGCCAATTTGATGATGGAAAAAGGGGCAAAGAGTGTACGCGCCATCTGCACACATGCTGTTTTGTCTGGTGCTGCTTACGAAAATATCGAACAGTCTGCCCTCTCGAAGTTAATTGTTTCTGATACCATACCACTAAAGAAGACTTCTGAAAAAATCACTGTTCTTAGTGTAGCTAAAACCTTCGCTACTGCTATTCGACACACTCACGAACACAAGTCTATCACTGGTCTTTTTGTGGAAATGTAAGTAGCTCGAACTCTTTTTCACAGATGGTGGTTATTGAGGTAGTTAAAGAGGTGAGAGAAGTGTAGAGAAAATGATAACCTTTTAGGGACGATCGTCTTTCGCCTAATATTTAACATTTATTGTCCAGATACTTAAAACTGCCACGTGAGTAAATCTATCGAAATTCTTAACCGCAAAGCAACTTATCAGTATTTTTTTAATGAAACCATCGAAGCTGGCATTTTGCTGCAAGGAACGGAAGTCAAATCTATTCGAGCTGGTCACGTCAATATGAACGATTCGTATTGTTATTTTAAAAAAGGCGAGCTATACATTCAAAGCATGTATATCAAAGAGTATGAATTTGGGAATATCCAAAATCACGAACCTCGTCGTCCTCGAAAGCTACTGATGCGCAAGCGCGAACTGAAAAGATTGGATAAAAAGGTACGGGAGAAAGGCGTCACCCTCATTCCGCACCGCTTGTATTTTAGTGATCGTGGTTTCGTGAAAATTGATATTGCGGTAGCGACAGGTAAAAAATCAGCGGATAAGCGACAAAGTATTAAGGATAAAGACATTAAGCGTGATATGGATCGAAGTTTGAAGGGGATGGGGTTTTAGGTTGACCATTCGTCTATTAATATCTGTGTTAAAGTCAACTCTACTACCTCTAGTTGAGTAGCCTTTATCGATGCTTCACCTTCAACTATTTGCATACTTTGGTATTCACCATCTTTTAGGTTGGTATAGACAATGACTTGATCTTTACTGACATTCACGATCCAAGACTCCGCTACACCAGCAGCAGCATAAGCAGGAATTTTTACTTCTCGATCATGGCGAAACGTGGAGTCTGCTACTTCGATCAATAGTAGAACATCTTCGGGCGTTGGAGCTGATTCATATGCCTTTTTCTTCAAGATAACAACATCGGGTTCAGGTTCAGTCTCATCGTTTAGTCGGATAGGATTCTGCACACTTACGATTGCTTTACCAGCTAATAATGGTGCTAAAAGCATATTCAGTCTATTAACACAGTTAAAATGTAAACTTCCTACAGGACTTATTTCAATAATTTCTCCATTAATTAATTCCACGCGCTCATCAGACATCAATATACCAGCTTTAGCCATGGCATGATATTCTTCTGCCGTGAATAGACGCTTTCGCACTACCCAGTCCGTAGCAGTTGACAGACCAGCTTGCTCCCTTTTTTCCTGTTCTAATACTACTGAACTCATCCATCTTGATTTTTAGATCTGTTCTCCAAAATTAATCAAAAAAGTAATAAATATTTTCCTCTATCATCTACCCACCACCTAAATTCTGATACGCCTGCTGATACCGTTGCGCATTCTCACTATCGCCCATTTGCTCATAGATCTGCGCCGCTAACGAATACGCTTCCCTGAATTTACTATTCTTTTTAATGCTTTCTAATACTTGTTCTAAAGCTGCCGACAGGTTGCCATTATTCTGCTCAATGATGGCAAGATAATAGTAAGCAGCAGAGTTTCGGTTGTCATACTCCAATGAGCGTTCCAAGACTTCGCGCGCCTCCGCCAGCTGCCCTTTTCGTAAATGAAATAATGCCAAAACATTCAACGCCTGCATATTTTCCGCTTCGATATCAATCGCTTTCTGCGCAGCTACAGCAGCTTGATCCAATTGGTTGGTTTGCAGATAGCCTTGTGCCAGCTGAACATACGCGATTTCGTTGTCAGGATGTCGTTCTACTTCTTGCGATAACAACGAGATAGCTGTTGTCCAGTCGCGTTGCTTGGCTGCTTGAATACCCCGATACGCTAGATCGTCTTCATTTTTCATGATGGCTAATAGCGGTACGTCGTTGGCTGTTATAGCATGTGCAGTTGTACTTTTGGGAGGCCAATTCCCACTTTCTAAGTAAGCACCTGGTACAAAACGCGACGCAAACAGTCCATAATCCCACTGCTTGTCGTAGCGTTGGCGAAAGCGAACGTAGTCTGACTTTACCATACCATTGTAGTGCGAACGGACGTACTTATCCAGTGCATCGGAGAAGTTAGAAACAATACGAACTGTGTCTGTCATATTCTGCCCAATGATACCTTCTTCCTCCATCCAGTCCAGCCCTTGTTTGACGCTAACACCCCAATAATCAGTTTCGTAAGTTCCAAACGCGTTTTGAATGCCACCAGCAATTGGATTGAAATAAACATAGGGAAAGTGAGGATTGCGAACAATGAAGCTCGCCGACTCTAGCATCAGCAGTCCAACTATGCCTACCGTACCATAGAAAATGGCTTTTTTCGATTCAAACTGCTGCAAAACTCCATTCCAAGCAGTTGCTGCAACGACTATCATTGGCGGATAAGCAAATAGTAAGTGTCGCCAGCCGTCATACAAGGTAGAACCGCGAACAATAACATAAATGACTGGAAACAAGAATGTAAATAGCGCAATGAACAAGTAAAAAGGCGTATATCGCTTCAAGAGAGACTTACTGAAGACAGCAAAAACTGCCACTCCTAAAAGCGTAAATAAGGGTACTGTTTTCAACATCCAGATTGGTAGGTATTCTGGTGGCGCAGCCGTTCCCATAATCATATCACCATTGAACAGCATCCGAATACCATAGGCGAATTTGGAGAAACCACCAATGGCTTCACTTGTATGTTCGATAGGAGAGAGTAGACCATAGGGCCAGAAAAGAAGACCTAATAAAAGCCCCCCAACAACTGCTGCTAGACCTGAAAGAAAAGTAGGTAAGAAGGTTTTCATATTGCCGAGACCAGATAGGCTGTATTTTAACAAGTACGCCAATCCAGTAAATAACCCCAAATACGCAACCAATAAAACTGCACCAGCTCGTACTCCAAATGCAATTCCAATCCCACCGACAACACCCAAAATAATCTTCCAATTGGGGCGCGGCAGTTGTCGAATGAACGGCAACATGAAGTAAATCGCCATGATATAGCCAGCCGCAAATGGAATGTCTTTCGGGTTCATCATACTATGTCCTAAAAAACGCGGCGATAAGAAGATAAACGCTAACGCCAACACACCTGCACGCCAACCACCTATTTTTTGTGCCATCAGTCCAGTAAACAACATCGCCAGAAAACCAAACAGCGCATTCCAAACATGACGTACATCGTGATAGCTGCGCTCCATGACATCATTGCCTAAAGCTTCGTTCGTTACTGCTGTGGTGATCTCGAATAAGCCACCATATATTTTGATGGGTCCACGTGGGTTGCTGAAAAAAGACGTGTCTTGCCCCATCGTGGTGTAGAAGTCCAATACCCCATCGGAGTAGTCATTTTGAAAATAATCATCTCCATTGATACCACTACCCAATGCTAGAATAATAGTTGCGACTAATACAAAACCACTTAATCCCAAAAAAACCTTCTTCCACAGATCAGGCTGACTTTCTTCGACGTCTCTAAAGACGAGTTTCGAGACGTATGGCTCACGCGCTTTTTTATGCACCATTTGCTGCTTCGGTGTCACTTTTGTGGTGCGCCGTTGTTTAGCCGTTTGTTTTTTCTTTGGTGTTCGTTTAGCCATAGTTATTGAACTTGCGTCTACTTTCGATAGCGTGTTGAGCATAGGCTTACGCCATCTCTTCGAGCTGACCAATCCTAATTTTTCTTATTTCTGAATCACAATGTAATTAGACAAACCAGGTAGTTTTCCCCCTGTCAGTTGCCCAATTTTATAGTCGAGTTGCAGCACGTTTTTAATGAAGGTCGTCTTTCCTTCACTGCCCGACCATTCCACCAAGCCAGTAGATGCTTTGTCTTTTCCTAATAGCTTTTCCTTCGCCACTTTCAACGCACGTACTGGCAATAGCGACCCAAAAAAGTAACCCACTTTCACGCTCTGAAAACCTGCTTTTTCGATGGTTTTCTTTAAGTGAGCATTGTCATAGCGACGGTAGTGCCCTAAGAAGTCATCGTGGCTCGTGTAGAGTGATTGAAACGCAGGAACAGTGATGATAATTTTAGTTCGCTCGGTGATGTATGGCTTACGGTGTAACATTTGCAAAAACTCAACATCGAATTCAATGTGCTCCACCACATCTAGTAGCAACACAATGTCGATTTCCTGTGGAGCAGCTTCTGCTTCCATATTATCAAGTGACTGAAACAGTTGAATCGGCTGCCCTTTCAACTTCTCTCCCAACGCGTCTAAATCGGCTTCCTCAAACTCAATGTCTACCCCATAAAACCGACTATTGGAAAAACGCTGCGCCAAGTTTTCAACAAAAAACGTATCGCCACAGCCCAAATCTAGCATGTTCAACGACTCAGTTTCCTTGACATATTTTTTCAGTAGATCACAGACGACTTCAAAGCGCGCCAGTTCCCAGGGGTGACGCACAACTTCTTCTCTGGCTCTTATTTCTCTTAAATCCATGATTTGGCAGTTAGCTGTTGGCTATTAGCTACTCAGCGGTTAATTGCTCAGTTCAGCTATAGCAGTTTTACTATTTTCCAGTTTTTACGCCTGCTTTCTTTGGACGAACGACTAAAGTCGAACGCTTTATATGGCTTCATTACAAATAAAAAGTTCGTGTATTTACCTCTCGAAACTCTCTCACCTCTCGAAGCTCTCCAAATTCTCACTTTCTCTTCAAAGGGCAAAACTACGCAAGCTTTCTCTTAAAATGGTGGCGCAGCGATAGACTTCTTCAAAGCTATTGTAAAAAGGAACAGGAGCTAAGCGGATCACATTGGGTTCGCGCCAATCACCGATGACGCCCAATGCCATCATTTGATCAAATAACCGCTTATCCGCCCCTCGAACTTGTACGGACAACTGACAACCGCGTTGCGCAGGATCGTCAGGAGTGATGATTTGAATGCGGCTGTCGCCAATGTCGTGAATCAAATATTCCAAATAGCCTGTCAGTTTCAATGATTTCTCTCGTAACTGTTCAATACTGACTGCATCGAATAACTGAAGTGATGCCCGAATAGCTGCCATAGATAAAATAGGCGTATTACTCAGTTGCCAACCTTCCGCGCCAGGAATCGGATCGAAATCATCGCGCATGTTGAAGCGTTCGTTTTTGTTGTGTCCCCACCAGCCTGCAAAGCGTGGTAGCGTCAAATCGTAGTTGTGGCGTTCATGGACGAAACAGCCACTCATGCTGCCTGGTCCAGCGTTCATGTATTTGTAGGTACACCAAACGGCGAAATCTGCTCCGCTATCGTGCAAATTAAGGGGGACATTGCCAGCTCCGTGTGCACAGTCGAAACCGACATAGCAGCCTTTCGCGTGTCCTAGTTCTGTAATTCGTCGTAAATCAAAAACTTGTCCAGTATAATAGTTAGGATTACCGAATAAAACTAGCGCAATAGTATCTCCTTCTGCTTCG
>CAYLPW010000125.1:3743-13899 GCA_964385665.1 uncultured Saprospiraceae bacterium | reverse complement strand
ACTGCTTTGATCGAAAAAATTACTTCTACGCCGACTTGCCCAAAGGTTTTCAAACGACGCAAGATCGCTTACCCATTTGTGTCGGCGGCGCAGTACCGATTTCTGTCAATGGCGAAACCAAACACATCCGCATTCATCATATCCACATGGAAGAAGATGCTGGCAAGTCCATTCACGATCTGGATCCAGATCATTCGTTGATTGATTTGAATCGAGCTGGCACGCCTTTACTGGAAGTCGTCTCTGAACCTGATTTGCGGTCTGGCGAAGAAGTGGATGCTTTTATGTCGACGATGCAGCAACTGGTGCGCTATTTGGAAATTTCGGATGGCAATATGGAGCAAGGGTCGTTGCGCTGCGACTGCAATATTTCGGTGCGCAAAAAAGGGGCAACTGCATATGGTACCCGCTGTGAGGTTAAAAATATGAACTCCATGCGATTCGCTAGGCAAGCTATTCAGTTTGAAGTCAAACGACAAATCGACCTCATCGAATCAGGTGGTGAAGTGCAGCAGCAAACCTTGAATTTTGACCCTTCTACGGGCGAAACATCTCCGCTGCGTTCCAAAGAAGACGCGCATGATTATCGCTATTTTCCTGAACCCGATTTGCCACCGATTCGACTGACTGAAGCAGAGGTGAAACGCATCCAAAGTGAGCTACCAGAACTACCTTGGACGATTAAGAAGCGATTCCTAGAGCAGTATCAACTCTCCGAATCTGATGCTGTGACCTTGACTGCCGAACGTGCAACTGCCGAATATGCACAACTATTTTTAGAGACTTGCCCGCACGCTAAAGCAGCTAGTAATTTGATGATTCAGTTGCTGTTGCCTAGTTTAAAAAAAGGACAGACATTAAATGATTTGCCGCTGACGATCAGGCAATTGTGCGAATTCGTTGAATTGATCCAGACCGACAAAGTCAGTAATAGCGTTGCTTATCAACAGCTCTATCCAGCTTTGCTGAAACAGCCCAGCTCCTCCCCTACTCAACTCGCAGAACAACTCAACCTACTACAAAGCAAGAATGACGATTTCTTACAGCCCCTCATCGAATCTATCCTTTCCAACTCTCCAGATAAAGTAAAAGCCTATCAAAAAGGGAAGAAAGGACTGATTGGTTTTTTTATGGGTGAGTTAATGAAACAATCAAAAGGGAAAGCGAATCCGAAGGTGGCGAAGAAGGCATTGGAGGACGCATTGAAATAATGGTAAAAACCAGAAAAGCAATGACGACATCCAAATTATCCAGATTATTCGCCAGTAAATGGCTCGTCACACTGACGGCAACTTTGATTGGTACATTTCTAGCTCTTTATTTGAATGAACGAGTAGCGATACGCAAGGTCAATCAGCAAAAGACCATTGCTTCTAAAAATATCAGGGAGGAGATACAAATGAATAGAGAAGAGTTAGAAAAATCATTGAAGCAGCACGAGCAACTTTTGGATGTAGTTATTTTCATGGAGGAATACTACAATAGTGAAGATGAAAAACTGATTGTTCATAAAGACACTATGAATGCCTTTAGAACTCGTAACCCAGAAATACTATCGGAAATGGATTCTACGCAAGTGGAGGGTGACATCTATGATTATTCTGGACAGATAGACTTAGATATTTCTTACTCACACATCAACTTGACAACAATAGCTTGGGAGACCCTGCTTAACAGTGGAATCACTTCTGCTTATCAGTTCAATTGTTTGATGTCTTTATCTAGATTGTATAAGATAACAGACATGATCATCGAAGAAAGCGGAGAGGTAAGTGATCAATTTATAAGAATATTCTATGAAACAGATGATGTTGATTTTCAGTTATTTACTATGCCATTACGAAGACTGATCCTCAATGAAGGATTACTCCTTGACTTCTACGAACATTACACAGAAGAGGAATTTGACGAAGCGTGTAGTTAGTAGGGCGTACTTCTATGGGAAGATTAGTTTTCCTTAGTCGATAAGTGAAGAATAGCTAACACTGGAATTACCTAACCCCTCTTCGACTCTATTAATCAATAAAACACTACTTTCAGTTTTGCTCACCAACGAATCAACGCTTACTATTGATAGCAGCAGAACAAAAATGGATTGAGTAGAAGCGATGACTGGTATGTTAGACCAATCAGTTAAATACGCAACGACAATTTGGTATGTTTTGATTCACCACAGATAAGTCAGAATTTATTCGTTCGACGAACAATCTTTGTGTCCACTTGCTTAACAAGATATGATACCGTTTTGGCTTATGTTCGTACTATTTGATTTTACCTCTCAAACCTCTCCGTATACTTGGCAAGTCGTCGACGATGGTGTCATGGGCGGCGTTTCACAAGGACAGTTTTCGATTAGCGACAATGGACATGGCGTTTTTGAAGGACATGTTTCTCTAGAAAATAACGGCGGTTTTTCGTCGCTGCGCTATCGCTTCACGCCAGTAGACATTAGCAAATTTGATACCTTAGAAATTAAGGTCAAAGGGGATGGGAAACGCTACCAAATGCGCTTAAAAAACAAACCTTCTGACTCGCACAACTACGTGTACTACTTCGATACAAGTGGTGAATGGCAGATCATTCGGATTCATCTAGAAAGTTTTTACCCAACTTTTCGGGGACGAAAACTTGACATACCGAATTTTCAAGCTAAGCAATTAGGGGAAGTCGGTTTTTTGATCGGGAATAAAGCAGAACAAGACTTTCGACTGGAAATTGACTACATTGGACTGAAAACTATTCAAAACTAGCTTCTTGTTGTACGACATTATCATTATAGGCGGTGGCTTATCTGGACTTATCAATGCTATTCTGCTTGCCAAAGCTGATCTATCTGTGCTATTGATCGAAAAGAAGAGCTATCCGCAACAGCGTGTCTGCGGTGAGTATGTGTCTAATGAAATCAAGCCCTTTTTAGAACGTCACGATCTATTTCCGACTGAACTTGAACCTGCCAATATTACCGAATTTCAACTCACTTCTATCAAGGGGAAGTCAGCAAAGCTACCGTTAGATTTGGGCGCATTTGCGGTGAGTCGTTATCGGTTTGACGAGTTTTTGTATCAAAAAGCGAAAGCACTTGGTGTACAATTCAAACTAAATCAAACAGTCGCGCAAGTCAATTTTCAGGAACAGCAATTTGAAGTAACAACACGCAAGCAGCAAGTATTTCAGTCCAGACTGGTCATCGGCGCATTCGGTAAACGTTCGCTTTTAGATCGCAACTTAGACCGCGCACATTTTAAGAAAAGCTCGCCCTACATTGGTGTCAAATATCACGTCAAAACAGACTTTCCAAAACACATCACTGCCCTCCACAATTTCAAGAATGGCTATTGTGGCATCAATAAAATAGAAGACGATCTATACAATGTGTGCTACCTTAGTCACCGCAGCAATTTAAAGCAACACAGTTCCATAGCAACGATGGAAGCAGAAGTCTTACAGCAGAATCCTTACCTAAAAGACCTATTTCAGAACAGTGAATTTGTACTGGAGCGTCCCGAAGTCATCAATGAGATCACCTTTGTCAAAAAACAGGCAGTCGAGCAACATGTCTTGATGAGTGGTGATGCAGCTGGTATGATTACACCGCTTTGTGGCAACGGGATGGCGATGGCAATTCATGCTGCTAACGTGTTGTCAAATACGATCCTGGAGCAGTGGAATCAGGGGCGGTTCAATCGCGTTCAATTAGAACGGCTATACACTCAACGATGGAATCGGCTCTTTGCTACTCGCCTTTGGGCAGGGCGACAGATTCAGTCCTTATTCGGCGGGGAACTAGTCAGTGAAGTGGCGGTGAGTGTAGTCAATCGCTTGCCAAGAGTAGCGGGATTTCTGATGCGGCAAACGCATGGGCAGCGGTTCTGAATCGCATCAAAATGAACACACAAAAAGGTGACCTACCTACGATAGATCACCTTTTTTTGCTAAATAGTGACAACTGCTTTACTACATTTCAATAGGCACTTGCACCATCGTATCATCCCAAGCAACGATCATATGTACCTTCTCGTTCTTGTTAATCTCTTTGAAAAGGATAGATAGATTCTCCACTTTCTCACCAGTCTTTTCAGTAGGTACGCTGAACGTAGCTACATTAGTCGACTCGTCGTGATTTGGCGTTCCCCAAGAAGGGATATTTGTATGAATGATGAATTCCCATTTGTCTTCATTTGGAACAACCATCATTCCGTATGTTCCTTTCTTCACTTTTTCACCACCAATTGTTACATCGTCGAAGAAAGTAACTTCAGTTGTTTCATTTGCACCTACACGCCAAGGCTGACCGTACTTTAGTAATTCCCCAAAAGCGGTACGTCCTTTTAGCTGAGGGCGACTGTATACTACGCGCACTTTAGGCATAGATTCTGCTTTCTTATCTTCTTCCAAGAAGTTCATGGTTCTAGAGCTACGCGGATATTGTGCCAAGTCCATTGGGCTAGCATTATCTCCGTCTAGAGTAGCTGGATTGAAAGAGATAGGGAGTGCTGCTTGCACATTGCCCCATGCAAAAATCATGTGTGCTGTCATAGCATCAACTTCTTTAAATCCTATAGTGAAAGACTCCCGTTCTTCTGCTACACGCTCTACAGGGATACTCACAGCGACCATATCCATCGACTTATCGCGATTGCTTGTACCGGCGATGAATCTCTCCTTAGATACCTTGACAACCCAGTGATTTGGATAGACATCCGCAAATAGTGTATAGTAACCCGAAGGTAAAGTGACTCCACCGATTTCGACAGCTTGATTAAATAGCACTTCAGTTGCTTCATTCGCTCCCAAACGCCATTCGGCTCCATAAGGTACTAGTCCGCCAAAGATGTCACGTCCTTTCATCTTAGGACGAGAATAAATGACTTTCACTTTTAAGTCTTTCTTATCATCTCCTTCCATATAGTTATTGTAAGCAGATGTACGTGGGTAATGTGCCGCATCTAGTGGGCTGGCGTCCATAGCAGGAAATTCGATCTTCTGTCCTACCAGCACGGAAATACTGACCAAAAAGCTAAGTAGTGTTAAAGATGTTCTAAATTGCATAGTTTGATATTTTGTTAACAATTTGAGGAAAAGGAATAACTTATTTTCGCATTCCAAAACTTGAGGACGAAAGTAGGAGTTCTAGTATAGAAATCGAATGTTCATCTGTTAGTAACACTACTTTTTAACAAGTTAAGGACTTTTGGGTGGTTACTTGTATTTTACTATTCTTTAATTGAAGAGTCCGTCTTCTTTACTATTGGACTAGTTTCAGACCGACTCAACTAAATAGAACCTTATGAAATATTTAATGTCATTTCTCTCTGTATTCCTGTTTGTTGGCTTCATGAGTGCACAGTCTTCTCCAGAAGGTGTATGGAAAACGATAGATGATGAAACAGGCGAGGCTAAGTCACATGTAGAAATATATAAGCAAGGCAACAAGTACTATGGCAAAGTCGTCAAAATCCTGACGGATAAGAAAGATGCCGTTTGTAGTGAATGTGATGGCAAGAATAAAAATAAGCCAGTGATGGGTATGGTCATCGTTGATGGGTTAGAATCGTACAAAGACTACTGGCGTGGTGGCACTATTGTAGACCCAAACTCTGGTAGCGAGTACAAACTATCTATCTGGTATGAAGATGGTAAAAAAGACGAGTTGAAAGTACGCGGCAGACATTGGACGGGTTTGTTTAGAACACAAACCTGGTATCTAGTAAAATAAGTCGTTCGACTTTCTAGTTTATAGAAGCAAATAGGCAGTTCCGATCGGACTGCCTATTTTGTTATTGCTGTGTATGTTTTTCTCACGGTACAGGTAGTACCAAAGGTTGAGAACGACGAATCCCCCTCCTCCTCTATAGTCGACTAGACTACTTTTCAAAGGTAATGTTATTTACCCTTTCTTTCCTACCAACTATCCGCTTTTTTTGACCATTTACTCACTTATGGCTTTTTTTATACTAAAGTAGTTTGGAGAACCCTAAAAAAGTTTTATAGCTGATACAATATTTAAGGAAGTCGAGTTGTTTAATTGTCGAACTTATGAAAAAATTGAACATCGCAACTTACTTAATTACAGCCTATGCAACACAACTTTACAACTAACGATTTAATTGCTCTCCTCTACAATGAGCTAGACACTTCCAAACGCCTTTCGCTGTACGAAGCTTTAGAAGAACAGCCAGCATTGATGGCAGAGTACGAGCAGTTGGCAAAAGCCCATCAGCAACTGCCAAAAGCACTATTCAGTCCTTCTGATCAAGCCATTAGTAATATATTGGCATACGGAGAACGCCATACGTTGGTATAAGAAAATACACATCGACGTAACAGAAAAAAGAAAAGCTACATTGAACCTGCGTTCGGATGTAGCTTTTTTTATATTCTTATGGAACTGGTCAAACAAAATCACTGTTTTGTGCATTCAGTGAGTGGCGTTGAAATTAGGTGTGATAAATCTTCTACATTTCACAAAAATCTGATAATTGGACTGGAAAAGAAGAAAATAAAGTCCTATATTTGCACTCCGATTTTGAAAACGTCAGTTTTTGAGTCTGATTCCGTAGCTCAGTTGGTAGAGCACTTGACTTTTAATCAAGGGGCCCTGGGTTCGAGCCCCAGCGGAATCACAAGGTGGCTAACTAAAGTGTTGATGATCAAAGAGAACTGGAAAATAAAGGTTCTCAGCAGTCATTTTAGCAGTCGTTTAAGAAAAAATGTAAATATTTAGAGGTCAGATGCATGCATCTGACCTTTTTTTGTGTCCTACCGTTCCATGCATACCACCTTTAGCAAGATGAGATATAACCTGTTACTCGATTCAGTAACTTTTGGACAGTTTTCTGCTCTGACTTTGCTTTTGTGGGTCAGTTAAATTTCTGAAACCTGCATCGAAACTTTGTAGCTCATCTTTTTAGTTCAAGCGTTAGCCTTATTAGATGCAACACCAAGTTTACTATTTTCTTAGTACATCCTACATATCGCCCTCTTCTAGTTTTATAATGAAAAAGCCGCGCAGCAACAGCTGCACGACCAATAATTACACAATTTAGTCATCTATATATGGACAACATTACTCTCTAATTTTCACAAACTGCTTGACATTTCCTTGTTCATCGACTAGTGTATACGTACTCGCTGGTAAATGAGTCACATCCACATCAAGTGTTTGCCATCCTTTGGTATTCAAGTCTTGTTCAATCCGCATGATCTGTTTGCCGTCGATGTCCATTAAGTAGAAGACCACTTCGGTAGCTTCGCTATAGAACTCTACCTGTAAGCGTTGCGAGCCACCAATTGGGTTCGGATAAATTGTCCAATCGGTATCGCCTTTATTCAACTTCGCCGAGCGAATATCAGAATACTCAAACGTTCCATCAAAGTCTGTTTGTTTCAAGCGGTAGTAGTAAGTCACACCACCAACTGCTTCATGATCTTCGTAGTCGTACAGAGTCGTTTCCAATGTTGTGCCTTGCCCTTCGATGCGTGCGATTGGTTTGAACGACTTGGCATCTTCACTACGCTCTAGTTCAAAGTGACTGTTATTCAATTCGCTGGCTGTTGCCCACTTCAGGTCAATGTGATCGACGTCTGCTTTTGCTTCAAAGCTCAATAGTTCAACTGGCAGTACGTTCGGTGCAGTGATTTCCGCAAAGTCATGATCGTCTTCGTCCTCAGTAGTCGGATTGTTTAACCCATCTTCGTCCACTACATCATCGTTGCTGTTGTCTCTCGGATTCTCCGCAAAAGTGTTGTCATCTGTTGCATCTGGAGTGCTATCTATATCTACAGGTGCGGTAGTTCCGTTGTCATTGTCATCATCAAAATCACTGATTTCAATAATATTCACGATGCCATCGTTCACGTTGTCTGTCGCGTCTCCTTCATTCACGTTATAGGTGATCGAGAACATCACATTTTCTCCCCCCTGTAACCAATCTGTATCGGTAGCTCCGAAGTCAATAAAATAATCATTTCCTACTTTCACTACATTAAATAGAGTCGTTCCACCGCCGTTGAGCATCACCATTGCCGCATCCGTAAAGGTTTGGTCAGCAGGTGGTGTTAGTGCACTTGGTACGTAGTTCGTAATCGTGATGTCAGAGGCTGGCGAGTCTCCTTGATTGAATACTGTGATCTTAAAGGTAGCTGGATCGCCGATGTCATAAGTTCCTGCATCTGGATCGAGGACAATGATGGTTGCCAAATCATTGACTGATGGACGGAAAGCAAAGTCATAACTGGCTTCTACTTCCTCATCATTAGGCGTTGCAATCGTACCGTCTGTTACAAACAAGTCCGTATCTTCATTGCCTTGTACAGGAATAGCTGCTACACCTTCGTTGTCGTCCGCATCATCCTGATCGGTAATCCCACCTACTGTTTCATCTATTAAAGTAGGCACAAGGTTGGCATCTGTTAGTACCATTTGCGTTTCATCTACTTTGATGACGTAAAGCGGTGTTTGTGTGCCACTTGGATTCAAAGAAGTTGGATCAGCACCATTCACACCTGTTCCTTCAGGCGTGTTGATATCTGTATCTTCGCCTAAACCAATTCGATAGTCCTCATCTCCTAACAAGTTGCGGAATTCGTAGAAACCATCGGCATCCGTCACGTCTGTCAGCGTGATCATTGTATTATCTGGATAAGTAATCATCATTTGTACCACTACGTTTTCGATACCCATCTCTGTCAAATCTTGTTGTCCGTCACTATCTGTATCCAACCAAACGTAGTTGCCCACTGCTGCGAGGTCTTTGTAATAGCCGAAGTCCACATTTAGGTTGTTTGGAACGGTTGGTGTCAAACCGACAGAGAAAGCATCTGTTTTCGAGTTGTCACCCATCGGGCTTCCATCTGCATCATCTGCTGTATCCCCCATGATACCCGAAATCGGATCTTGCGAACCGAGCGTCGACCAATACCCGTTTAACAAACCATCTACATCTGTAACATCAACGATAAAACTATCAATCGGTAGATTCTCAAATAAATACATCCCGTCATCGCCCATTGCTGTGGCTGTTGTGGTGCTTCCGATTCGAGGTTCACCTGGATCAAGTTGACCGTTGCCGTTTAAATCGCGATATAGATCAATTGTTACACCATTAACTCCTTCTTCGCCTGCATCTCTTACGCCGTTGGCATTTGTGTCTATCCAGACCTTGTTGCCAATCGAACCTAAAGGTGTTGTTCCGCCAGTGTCATCACCGACGTAGCCAAAGTCTTGATCTAAATCGACAGGATCAATTGGTGTCAAAGTCACCACTTCGCCCATATTGTCCTGATTGCCATCTGAATCAAAGGTGTTGACCAAATCTTCAAGCGGTGCGCCTGCTGCGAAGTTATTGCAATTGCCCGTTTCACCAACTTTGACTTGGTAGCTTTCATCCAATGGTAAATTGCCGAAGCTGTAATAGCCATTTTCGTCCGTTGTTGTTGTCGCAATCAATACATCTTCATCTACACCTGTGCCACCGATCATATCATTATCGCCTAAATTGTATAGTTCAACTTTGACGTTCTCAATACCGCTTTCGTCTGGGTCTTGTACGCCATCCGAATCTTCATCGAACCATACATAATCACCAATCAATCCCTCGTTCGAGTCTTGACCTTCAGGTGCATAACCAAAGTCTTGATCAAGCACTTCATTACCTGTCCCTGCGGTTAAGTTCATCACTGAACTCAAACCTAGTTCCATATTTGACATCTGATCGTCTGGATTAACATCAACTTCATCCATGCCACCGTCTGCATCGTAGGTTGGTTCTAATCCATCCAATACATTGTCGGTATCGGTCACGATGACTAAGTAATCTTCGCCATTGCCTGCTGGCAAACCTGGGAAGAAGTACAAGCCATTCTCGTCTGTGGTTGCGGTACCGATGATGGGTTCGTCTACATTCCATTTGCCGTCGCCGTTGGTATCTTTAATTAAAGAAACAGTGACACCTGGTATAGGCTGTTCGGATGCATCGTCTTCGGCAGCGTTACCTTGATTGACAGTCGTTCCTGTTGCGCCTGCTGCGTTCGGTCCATTGCCGTCGGCATCTGCATCTAACCATACGTAATCACCAATTGCACCCAAATCATTATCGTTATCGTAGCCAAAGTCCACGTTTAGGAACACATCGCCTGGTCCAAGAATCACTGGATT
>CAYLPW010000125.1:1963-3659 GCA_964385665.1 uncultured Saprospiraceae bacterium | reverse complement strand
TTCGTGGTCATGTTATCGTCTTCCACGCTGTCGTTAGGATTATCTGCTTCGCTTTCACCGAAGTGATCAGGATCACCTGTCTGCTCGTAGCCGTCAATTGGACTACCCGCTTGGTTGACCATGACGTTGTACGCCCCTGCTGGCAAGCCATCGAATAGGTAGAAACCTGTTTCATCCGTTATGTCTGTAGCAATTTGATCGCCTGGTTCAAATAGTGTTCCGCCAATTGTCACTTCACTTGCTGCGATCAACTTGACCGTCACACCTTCTACACCGACTTCTTCAGGATCTTCGACACCATCTTGATCAGCATCGTACCAAACTACATCACCTATCGCGCCGAGTGGGCTACCTGTTGGGTTATTCACATCAGGAGTTGGATTGTAATTGTAGCCAAAGTCTGCGGTTAGGTTTTCTTCCCCTGGATCGAGTGTGATTTTGTAGCCCATTCCGCTATGGTCTTTGTTGCCAAAGTCGCCATCGTCGTCATCGGTATCGTCATCACTTCCATCTACCACATTGGTAAAGATGGTCGTTTGTGTCAAATCATCTGTTGTCAGCGGATTGTCATCTGTATCAGGTAGTGTTGTTTCATCGACATCAACAAAGTACATCGCTGCTGGCAGATCGGGGAATAAATAGCCTCCGTTGGCATCCGTCACTGTCGAGTCGATTGGATTACCATTCATATCATTTAAGATGACTAGCACGTTTGGTATGCCAGGTTCGCCTGCATCTTGCAAGCCGTCTGAGTTTTCGTCTAGCCAGACGTAGTTGCCGATGGCGCCGAGCTCTGGTGCAGGTAGAAGCGCAAAGTCAATCGTTAAATTTCCATTAACATCATCTGTATCTACCCCAACATCAGGTTCATCATTAAACGCTAATACAACAAGACTACTAATGATCGAAGGATCGTCTGGATCAGTAACTGGTGCGCCATGATCTACATTATTCATTGGTGGCAATTCATTTGCTTGCCCTGGACTGCTAGAATATTCAAAGAAATCAGAATCAGGGTTGGTGAAATTGGAAGCAGGTAGCTTTACAAAATAGTTGCCGCCATCTAACAAGAAGTCGAATATGTAGTTTCCGTTGACATCTGTAGCTATTGTTCTACTTGGTAAATCTGTTATTGGGTCGTAAATGCCATCGCCATCATCTACGATCAGTTGAACGAGCATTTCCGATACAGGCGTTTCCCCTGCATCAAAGACACCATCACCATTTGCATTTTCCAGCCATACGAAGTTTCCTAAACGGAGTGGTTGGAAGAAGCCCCAATCCACAGTTAGGTTACCGTTCGTGTCATCTGTATCTTCCGCAACATCTGGTTCAGTTCTAAAGACTAAGGTAATTGTTCCTGAGAAAAGTCCATCAGCTCTCATCTCTACTATACTGAAGTTATCGGGTCCTACGTCAAATTCATCGACATCAAAGTCAGGTAAAGCAAAGTTCGTACTACTTACCAAACCATCTAATGCACCTGTACCAGCTGTCCAATTGGAACCATCTATTCGAACAAAGTAGAAGCCTGGACTCAAATTATCAAACAGATAGTTACCATTAGCATCCGTTACATCTGTATCAATTTGAGGGTCTGTTCCTGCATCATATACGTTGTTGCGATTAGCATCTCGGAATAGGGTAAGCGCAACACCTTGAATTGGGGGTTCACCCATATCAAATTGGGCATTGT
>CAYLPW010000125.1:423-1953 GCA_964385665.1 uncultured Saprospiraceae bacterium | reverse complement strand
AAGTCTCGCCAAACTAAGTTTCCGATTCTCATGGTAGCAGGGGGTGCAAAGAATCCAAAATCAACCGTCAAGTTACCGTTATCGCCGTCGCCGTCTGTTGTTGGTTCTGTTCCTAATATGAGGGTCACAGGACTGCTATACAAACCAACGATATTTGGTAAAATATTATCTACTCCATTGTCATCGTTATCTACATCTCTATCCGCTAACACACCATCAATGGTACTATTTAGGTTTTCTAATGGTGCAGAAAGGTTGAAGTTATCCGCATCTACTCTCACATAATATACGCCTTCTGTAAGATTGTTAAACCCATAGTTTCCGTTCCCATCTGTCGTTGTTTGCTGAATAGCAATGTCATCTGATGGGTTAGTAATCCCGTCTCCATTGTCTTGCCACAACGTCAAGTTGATGTTTGGGATACCTGGCTCTCCTGAATCAAAGACACCATTGCCATTCGTATCATTCCAAACTAGATTACCGATGTTTCCTAAATTTGGATTGGTAATGTTCCCGTTGAAACCAAAATCAACTGTCAAGTTGGTGTTGTTATCTCCATCTTCAGAAGTAGGTTCCATGCCTATCTGTAACGTCACTATCTGCGCAGCCACTGCACCAGGAAATGTATTAGATTGACTGCCATTGTCGTCATCATCCACATCATTATCAGGGTCTGGAGCGACGGCAGGTGACAAGCTAGAAGTTAAACCTGCTAGAGGCGAGCCTACTCTAAAATTAGATTCTACTACAACAACAGTGTAGTCGCCAGGTGTTAAACCTGAAAAGAGATAATTACCACTTGCGTCTGTGGTGGTGGTTGCTATAAAGTTAGTGTTATTAAGGCAGTCTCCTAAATAGAGTTCAAGCGTAACATCGGCAATGCCAGGCTCACCCCCATCTCTCATTCCATTGTTGTTCGTATCGTTCCATACCAAGTTGCCTATACTTAAATTTGGAGCACTTGCAGCATTGCTAAATCCAAAGTCCAATGTTAAGTTGCCATTTGTTCCATCGCCATCTACAGCGGTATTGGGTTCTGCTCCTAAAGCTAAAGTAACAACAGAACTAGTGACGCCCGATTGAGCAAAAGCCAAACTCATTTCTCCATGGTCTCGATCGTTCAAATCAGAGTTGCCACTTACGGAAGGTCCAGGCGTGGGAACAAGTCCATTCAAAGCGTTTGGAAAATTATTATTAGGAATATGGACAAAATAGTCTCCTGCTCTTAACAAATCGACTGACCATAGTCCATCTGCATCAGTTGTTGTTCTTCCAACCAAAAAGTCTTCTCCACGCTCACGGCTGAACAGTCCATCTCCGTTGTCTGCATAAACTTCTACTGTAACATTAGCAATACCATTCTCGCTTGCATCTTTTATACCGTCCTCATTAGTATCTAACCAAACGAGATTCCCTAAATTGACGGAGTTACTACAAAAACCAGCAATAGCTAGATCATCAAAACGGAACACACCTCTTCCGCCCCAAGGAATGATTTGGTAGATAATTCTTTTACCTAGCAGTGTTGAA
>CAYLPW010000125.1:0-413 GCA_964385665.1 uncultured Saprospiraceae bacterium | reverse complement strand
TTTCTGTATTTCTCTATTTGGATTGGATGATAATATACCTGAAGTAAATAGTAGATTAACATTTGCAGGATTATCCACTTCTCCTTGTATCCATTCATAGACGTATAGTTGATAATTGGCAGTGGAACCTAAAACGGAAGTCACTGAACCCAACTCTGCTGCTTCGAAGTAGAAACCTTCTGTAATAGCAGGTCCATTAGGCAGATAATCAACAACTAAACTGATCCCATTTTGATCTGCTCCGTTGGCAGGATTATACGGATTACCTGCTTGAGAAAAACCATCGTAACAGCGAGCTGAATTGCCTCCAGTTGTTGGGTTACCACCAGCGGGCGGCTCACAGATGCTAGGATCAGGAGGAACAATAATATCTGTCGGAACTACAATTGTTTCGGTTGTAATTATCAAAGGAT
>CAYLPW010000124.1:5577-13967 GCA_964385665.1 uncultured Saprospiraceae bacterium | reverse complement strand
ATTGCCAGGGTCTTGAATGCGTTCTAGATACAGCGACCAATCGGACTGGATTACGTTACTGTTCATTTGAGGATTCCATTGTTCCACCACTGCGAGAGCTTGATTCGCCGTTTTGAGTTGACTGATGCCTTCGAGTACCGTAGGTGTCACTTCTACTACCTCTACCTCACTATTGGCTACCAATGCCGCATTTTGGACGTACCAATCTGGTGTACACACAACAATGACTATCTTTGTAGGTAAAGTAGTCAACAGTTCCCGCACAATCTTGTCGCCTTCCGCTACAAATTGCTGATATTGCTGTCGAAACTTCTTTTGCGCTAGACTTCTGATGTGTTTCGCTCTATTTTTGGATAATGCCATATTGATAGAAATTAAACGGAACAATTGACAAAGCTAGCAGTTAATTTGAATTAAAGACGAGCAGCTATTTTTCTCGTTCATTCATAATTGCCGACTCGCCACTACACACTGCATGATAGGTTTTCGTTATATCTTCTTGCTTTTGCTTTTTACCGCCTGCAATACAACCAAGTACTTGCAGGAGGGGGAAGTGCTATTGGAAGAAAACATCATCGAAACGCCTAAAGAAGAAAAGCTTTCGAGTAGCTTAGAATATGATTTGTCGACGCTACCCACTCAAAAAGAGAATAAGCGATTTCTTTTTATTCCTAGAGAGTGGATTCACTATCGGACAGTGGATACCAGCAACTTTATTGAGCGACTGGCACAGCGACGGTTAGCAGAGGAGCCCACAATTTACGACTCTACACTTGCTGATCAGTCTGCTGTTTCTATGCGTAACTACTTGATTAGTAAAGGGTATTACGCTGCCAACGTTGATTATGAAACACGATTTAATAGAGATACTACACGAGCAAAAGTCTACTATCAGATTCAGACAAATACTCGATATACCATCAATAAAGTGGAGATTCGGAGTCAGGATAAAAACGTCGAAGACATTGTTCGAGGCATTAAGGACAAAAGCTTGCTGAAAACAGGTAATGTCGTTTCGCTGGAGAACTACAATGCAGAAACGGCGCGAATCGTCACGCATCTGCGCAACAATGGATTTGCAGCCTTCAATAATAGTTATATTGCCCCATTGCAGGCCGACTCTGCACAATATAAAGTAGATATTCGATTAGAGATTCTGTTGCCAGCGGATAGTAGCTGGCATCGTCCGTATCGAGTGGGACAGGTGGAAGTGTATACAGATTATGAACCCCTCGATTCTATTGTGGTGGTTGATACATTAGCACCTATTTATACAGCAGGCGATGATGTTATTTACTTAGAAAAGACGACCATAAATGATATTCAGTTTTTTCAAGCTAACTGGAAAAACGCCATTGATCTGGAGCATTTAGTACGAGAAATTCGACTGAAACCAGGCGAAGTGTATAATCTGTCCCTCGAAAATCAGACGAATATCAACCTCAATTCGCTAGGTGTTTTCCGATTTATTTCGATTCGCTCTTCCATTGATTCTGTGGACAAATCGCTCATTAACTACAAAGTACTGCTCACGCGCAATCAGCGCATCGGGATTGGCAATACCATCAATTTTAGCTATTCCGATCAAAATATTACGCAGACACGGATCAACCTGATTGGTGCAGCGGCGAGTGCTTCTTTGAAAATCAGAAATGCGCTAAAAGGCGCGGAATTATGGACGAATAGCGTGTCGTTCGGAATGGAATTTGAACCAGTGCCAAGAGTGCTGTTGAACACGATTGATATCAGTGTGCAAAGTCAGCTCGACATTCCTCGATTTACGGATTATTTAGGTTTGTGGAAGTGGATTGGTCGAGAAAAGAAAGAAGGTAGTTTGTATCAATTTTTGGAGGACAATGCCAATACACAGCTACAACTGAGCTACAACTACCTAGACCGTCGGCGCTTCTACAATTATCAGTTGTTCAATGTTGCGTTCGGCTATCGCACCCAATTGCGAGGACGACATCAACTGGAATTGCAGCACTTGGGCATCAACTTTTTTAATCCTAGCGTTCGGCAAGGAGAAGAATTTGAGACGCTTTTACTCAATAATCCTTTTCTACAAAATAGTTTTGGGCAGCAGTTCTTTACAGGTGCGCTACTTCGCAGAATTAGTTGGTTCTACAACGATCGGAAGTCTCGAAATAGCACTGCTTACGCTGTCAATGCCAATCTAGAATTTTCTGGAACAGAAGTCCACCTCATCAATAGCATCTACAACCAATTTGCACTACAAGAAACTGATTTTTCCGTTGGTGAAACGGACTTTTCGCGCTACGTTTTACTCGACCTAGACAGCCGCTATTACAAATATTTCAATCCTTCCAATACGCTAGCGATGCGCTTCAATATTGGTGTTGGCGTGCCTTTTGGATTGAGTGAAGAAGTGCCTTACGTTAAGCAGTTTTATATAGGTGGACCCAATAGTATTCGAGCCTTTCGAGCGCGTGAGGTGGGACCAGGTGGGTATTGTAGTCCCGATATTTTTTCTAATATTTGTAATGATCCTGAAGTAGAAGCATTAGGCAACAATACGCCTTTTTATCAAACTGGCAATTTCAAGATAGAGTTGAACGCCGAATACCGTTTTGACTTGTTCCGACTTTCCGATTTTTTTCAAATAGAAGGTGCACTTTTCGCTGAAACGGGCAATGTATGGCTCACTGAATTTGACGAAGACCGCTTAAATGCGCAGTTTCGATTAACACCGCTCCGCGATGAGGACGGCAATATCGTCAATGAAGCCTTTTATCGACAATTGGCATTGGGAACAGGATTTGGATTGCGGATGGACATCAATTATGTGCTACTTCGCCTGGATATGGGCTATCCGCTGCATACGCCCTATCAGCCGAATACACGAGAAGCGTGGGTACAGCAATTTACGTTCAATGATATTAATTACAACTTGGCATTAAATTATCCTTTTTAGAATATCATCCTCTTAGGTCACGCCTTGACTACCAGTCACGGTGCGACTAAAATGAAGGCTAAAGAAAAAACCACCCAACAAATAAAAAACACAGCAATGAACGTCATCATCACAGGTGCAACAGGTATGGTCGGCAAAGGCGTCTTACTCGAATGTCTAGCTCACGAAGCCGTCAACAACGTACTCGTCATCAATCGAAAACCAATCGACCACAGCCATCCTAAATTGAAAGAGCTACTTCTAGGCGACTTCACCCAAATAGCGACGCTCAGTAATGAATTGCACAATTACGACGCTTGCTTTTTCTGTATGGGCGTAAGTTCTGTCGGCATGAACGAAGCGGAATACACCAACATCACCTACAACATCACCAAAGCCTTCGCAGATGTACTCTATCAGTTGAATCCAAATATGGTTTTTAACTATGTTTCAGGAACAGGTACGGACAGCAGTGAACAGGGGAACACCATGTGGGCGCGTGTAAAAGGACGTACCGAAAATATGATCTTCGAAAAGGGCTTTAAAGATGCGTACGCCTTCCGACCAGGCGTCATCATTCCCGAAAATGGGATCAAATCGAGTACTGGCTGGTACAACGCGATTTACGTGGTGACCCGTCCGTTCTTCCCACTCATGAAACGATCCAAGCACATTACAACGACCACTAAGTTAGGGCAAGCAATGATCAATAGTGTGCTGCATCCTATGGAGAAGAAGAAGTTGGAGAATGTGGACATCAACAACTTAGCCAATACATAAACTGTTTACCTCAAAATAATCTCTTTATGTTTTTCAAACAATTCGGTGGAAAAATAAAAGCCGAACACCTCCAACGCTACCAAGAATCTCCTAACTGGCAAAACGGACAATTTCAGAATCTTGAACAGGCAGAAATGAATATGTCCCCATCGCGTATTCCGTATGCGATGTACAAGCAGTTCGTCGCTACCGAAGGACGCATTCCGAAAGCGAATTTACCCATACAGCCCTTCCACCGAACCGATTTTTTAGCGGACAGCAATAAAGGCAAATTTATCTGGTACGGGCACTCTGCTATCCTAATGCGACTAGTCGGGAAGACGATATTGGTTGACCCAATGCTAGGATCAGACACTACACCCATTGCTCCTTTCTCGACGAAACGATTTTCGACGAATACGCTTGATCTAATTGACGATTTTCCGACGATTGATCTACTCTTATTGACACACGATCACTACGATCACCTGGACTATGCGAGTATTCAGAAGCTAAAAGACAAAACAGAACAGTTCGTTGTGGCATTGGGTGTGAAGCGGCATTTAGTGAGTTGGGGTATTTCAGAGAATCGTATTTTAGAACTCGATTGGTGGCAAGAGCAATCGTTCGATGAATTAAAAATTACGTTTACGCCGACACAGCACTTTTCTGGTCGTGGACTCACGGATCGTATGAAATCGTTTTGGGGCGGTTTTGCCTTACAAACGCCGACGGAACATATTTGGGTGAGTGGTGATGGTGGCTATGGATCGCATTTCAAAACCATTGGTGAGCGTTTGCCAGCTTTCGATTTTGCATTCATGGAATGTGGGCAGTACAATGTTGATTGGCAGCCTGTGCATTTGTTTCCAGGCGAAAGTGTCTATGCCGCACAAGATGCTAATGTCCGCAAAGCGATGCCGATTCATTGGGCGGGTTTCCCTTTATCGTATTATCATACGTGGAAAGAACCTGCCGACCAATTTGTGAAAGCTGCTATCGCAAATAAACTTGACTATTTTTTACCTCGATTGGGGGAATTGTTTACGATTGATGAAGAGCGGAAAGTGCTTTGGTGGGAGGCGTTGGAGTAGGGAGAGGTGAAAGCTTTAGGTTGAGGTAAAACCTTCACGAGCGTCGTCTATTCAATTCTTAACTAACTGACGAATGGAAGTTTGCCCATTCTGGTAGCTCAGTTTCAATACATACGTTCCACTCGACCACGCAGATGTATCAATATCCTTCACGGGCTTTAGACTATGAAAAATGCGAATACCTGTTGCGTTGTAAACAGCTATTTCTTGAATTGGCGCATCCTTTTCGATGAGTAATTGATTAGAAAATGGATTGGGAACAATCAATGTATCTTCAACTAAAACAGAGTTGATGGCTGTTGTTTGGTCTACAAGGACAGGATTGGAGTAAGGAGAGTTGCAATCTTCATCAAGAGCTTGTACTCGGTAGATTAAAGGTAACTGTGCGTTTTCTTCTAAGTCATGGGTGTAGGTTGTTGAATTTGCAGCTATAACAATCAGACCTAGAAGTATTCCATCACTTGCCCTTCTATATTCAATCTGATAAACGTTTTCATCACTTGCAACGTCCAACCATTCTAGTTTCACTTTATCCTTGGCTATGACTGTTGCGGTCAGTCGGGCAGGTGCATCTAAAACTGCTCCTTGAGCCATACGCAACTCCAATTGTTTTTGATACAGAGATGGAATTGCCAGTTCCTGTTGCGTCAATTCAATCCAGCCATTTGGGTGAAAGAAAGGAGCAGCAATATTAAACGAGGCTTTTGCGCCAATGGAATAGTTTTGTCTGCCAGGCGGTCGCTGAACGATCATCGCTTTACCATCCGAAATCTGAATATTCCAAGCTGTACTATGCACTGCCGACCAACCATGTCCAGTTCCAAAATCTCCTCGATTGTATAGCGCAAATACGCGATTCGTTTGTGGATTCGTCGCTTCCAAATTGTCATACAACAACGCTTGACTCCAGCGACGATGTCCTTCTATTGTCGACAAATCTTCCTCTGACCGACAATTGTAAAATACAATACCTGCTACCTCGCTTGCGCCATTGGACGTATAAGCGTGTCGTCCTCGATTAGCGTAACAGTTGTCGAATAGAATGTTGTTACTCAATCGTCCCACAGCAAAATTGTAGCGTCTGCCGCCTGTCACCATCGAATGTGGTTCTATTGCCGTACAATCCTTGATCGTCACTCGATTGGATCGGCTCACATCGACGCCAGCATACGTGAAATGTAAAGCAGTTACGTCGCGCACCCAGCTGTCTTCTGTACCGTTCAGCGTGATCGCGGATCGGGCGTGGGCTTCATCTTCTTCACCAGCCGTTTCGATCACAATCCGTAAGTTTTCAACGCCTACTTTTGTTTTAATTGCCGAACGATCATACCGATAGACTTCCGACTGTGCCAATGCTCGATCTAAATGATCGTAAATCGGAACATCTAGCACTAACTTTTGCTTTTCTACATCAATGGCTGTTATCACTCGATTGTAGTACAAATCAATATCTCCGACTTGCCAAGGGGCATCCGAAGCCGTATCGCCGTAGTTAATAGACGCCAACCAAGTAGCCGTACTCGGCTGATAAATAATGATATTGTCGCCAATAGCGTACAAGGTAGGATCTTCGACAGCTATCGTTCGGCTACCAGCAGGTAAATATTCGCTAATAATGTTGCTGGAAGTATTTGGTAGTCGCGTTCTCCAACTATTGCTCACATTAGGTGCGTGACCGACACGTACAACATCACGGGTATCCGTTCCAGTTGCCAACAAAATAGTGTTAGTCATACTATCTGTTCCTTGCCCGACACCGCGCAAGACGATCCCACTTTCTCTAACAGTCACACTACCATCAATTCGATAAATGCCTGCTTCCAATAGCAATGCTCCACGACAACCATTGCTGTCTAAAGGCATCAACGCTACTTCATCCAACGCTTGTTGAATATGACTGGTATTATCGCCTATTATTGATTGAATGCGTTTGACGACAGGCACGTCAGGTAGCACTTCTTCCCCATAGCGATAGCCAGCGTAGCTATAATCTGGAAGGTAGTTGTTGTTCTCATCAGCGACGTAGGCGAGGCAGCCATCGTTGAGTTCGTAGCCGATTCGGCTGGCTTGTTGAGCTGGGAGAATGTAGTAGCAAGTTAGTAGTAAAAAGAGTAGGAGAGTGCGCATGGAGAGGCGTTTACATTATAAGACGTGTTTTGGTGAGCTGTTCCATGTAAAAGTACGACTTTTAGTTAGTGTGATTGAAATCACACACTGTTGTTAGGAGGGCATGAAATACAGTCCATTCATAACAAAAGAGTATGACTTCTAGTCATACTTTCTTTCAGTTAGTGTGATTGAAATCACTGTTGTTAGGAGGACGTGAAATACAGTCCATTCATAACAAAAGCGTACGACTTAAGTCGTACTTATGAAGTGTAGCTTTTTAACTTACTTACTCTACCACCAGCATAAACTTATTCTTCTTCCCATTCTCCACCATCAAATATTCTCCTTGTAGCAAATCGTCAGCACCCACTGTATGCTCATGACTGCCAATTTTTGCCTTATTCACACTAATTGCATTTCCTTTAATCGCTCGTCGTGCATCGCCTTTGGAAGCCACTATTTGGGTTTGCTCTGCCAACAAGTCGACAATATTGATACCATTGGCTAGATGATCTTTCTGAATCGTAAAGCTTGGAATTTCAGCCGCAACAGTTTTTAAATCGTTGACGCTCAGCGACAGCAATTGCTCTTGACTCGCTTTTTTATTGAATAATAGCTGCGTTGCCTTCTGTACCGAATCATAGTCATCCTCAGAATGTACGCGCTTCGTCAATTCTTCTGCCAATAGTTGCTTCAACGCTCTCGGATTATCGGTATGCTCTGCCTCCAAGGCTTCAATCTCTTCCCGTGATTTTAAACTAAAGTAGCGGAAAAACTTCTCTAGATCACGATCATCCGCATTCAGCCAAAACTGGTAGAAACGGTAGGGCGATGTCAGTTCAGCATCCAACCAAATATTACCTTGTTCGGACTTGCCGAATTTAGAACCATCGGCTTTCGTCAGTAGGGGAGTGGTCACTGCATACGCTTTCTCGCTCAAGTTGCGACGAATAAATTCCGTGCCTGCCGTGATGTTGCCCCACTGATCTGAACCGCCCATTTGAATGGTGCAATCATGTTGTTGGAACAAGCATTGAAAGTCGTAGCCTTGCAAGAGCTGGTAGCTAAATTCGGTGAAGGAAATACCAGTTTCGATGCGCTTTTTAACCGATTCTTTGCTCATCATGTAATTGACGGTCAACGTTTTACCGACTTGGCGCAGAAAATCGAGCACATTCATGCTTTCGTAGAAGTCGTAGTTGTTGACAAACAAGGCTTTGTTTTCGCCTTCTTCAAAGTTGAGGAACTTACTGAATTGTCGCTTCTGAAACGCCAGGTTGTGATCCAATTCTTCGTAGGTTTTCAACTGCCGTTCTTGATCTTTCCCAGACGGATCACCGACTCGTCCTGTCGCGCCTCCCATCAAGATAATCGGTTGATGTCCATGTCGCTGCAAATGCGTCAAAAGCATCACTTGTACATAATTGCCAATGGTGAGGGAAGGAGCTGTTGGGTCAAAACCGATGTATGCCGTGCGTCTGCCAGTTTCAAAATGTTCTTCAATGCCAGGTGTA
>CAYLPW010000124.1:3328-5477 GCA_964385665.1 uncultured Saprospiraceae bacterium | reverse complement strand
TAGATGATAGACATTAGATGTTAGACGCTCTATCGGACAGTTTTAAATCTTAATTCTCTTTTCTTGGGAAACGAGCGCGAAAATAAAATAATTCCATTGAGCTTTGGTTCTTTTCACGGTGAAAAGAACAAGTCAGAGTCTTACAAAGTACAAAATGCGACAAGCAAAAGTGAATTACACACACTTTATAGATACCTACTACGAATGATTTACGAATTTCCCGTTACTTTGCTGCTTCGTTCAACCAAGCATTCATGATTCTTTATCAACTGGGAAAAAACTTAGCAGCACTGTGTTTGCTCGTCATCTACCGAAAGATTTACTACATCGACAAAGACAAACTGCCGTCCAAAAAGAGAGCGATCATCTTCGCCGTCAACCACCCGACCGCATTTACGGACTCCTTCATCTTCATGGTTTTTTCCTATTTCAATTGCTACTTTATCCTGCGGGGCGACTACTTCAAAGTGTCCAAAGTGCTACGTTGGATGATGGATCAAATCAGGTTAATTCCCATATTCAGAGCGCGTGATGGCTTTAGTGCCTTAAAACAAAATCAAGACTTGTTTGAAGACTTCTATCAGATTATGCACGAAGGCAAAGACATTTCGGTCATGGTAGAAGGCTCACACGATCACCGCAAACGTCTCCGAAAAGTGCAGCGTGGCACGGCGCGGATCGTCTTCGGCACCTACGACAAATATGGCGATACCGATATTACCATTGTACCCATCGGACTGACCTACTCCAATGTCGATAAATTTAGATCGACTGCTGCGGTGAATATTGGGGAAGCGATAGAAGTGGCTGATTACATTGAGTTGCACAAAGAAAATCCCAGAAAAGCGCTACTAAAGTTGACTAAAGACATCGGAGATCGAATGTTGCCGCTGATGGTGCATGTTGAAAAGGAAGAAGATGTATGGTTGGCAGATCAATTACTAGACATGAATCGGCATGACCGCAATGAGTCACTGTTGCCGCCCTTATCCAAAAATAGACAACCTTTAGTAGAAGAAATAGCTCTGGTGAACGAATTGAATAAGCTAGCTACCGAAGAAAAGTCAGCCTTGTCGGCCGCCGTTACCGTTTATCAGGAACAGCTCAAAACATTAAAGGTCAGTGACTTGGGAGCAGCGAAGCAGAAATATGCTGGTATTGGTCAATGGCTGTTTGTCATTCTAGGTGCACCTTTATTTGTTATTGGATTTATTTTAGGCTTTATTCCCCTATTGATAGCGCGAAAAATAGTAAGTGGGGTCAAAAAACCTGAATTTATCGCTTCGATGCTGTTGGTTGGAGCAATGGCAGGCTTTTTTGTGTTCTTTTTGGTATTACTAATTGCTGCGATCATCGTTGGACAGACTTGGCTATGGATTGTTTTTGCATTGTTTCCTATTCTCAGTTACTTTGCTATTCTGTATCGAGATGTCTTTTTAGAATGGCGAGCCGTGCAGCGTTTCCGTTCCTTATCACAGCAACAACAAAAACATCTATTGCAGGAGCGCACTTCCATTTTGAGTGACTGGCGAGCAGTAACATCACAACCGATTGTATGATTTTAGAGGTGCTTTTTTGGAAGAAATCACGAAATTTTTTAAAAAATTATTTTGATTTAACTATTTCATTTTCAAATACTTATGATGATTGAATTGTGCCTGTCGGCGAAAATTCGCTTCTTTTATTTTGAAATGTGATTTTAGGTCGTATATTTGCATTGCAGAACGAAACAACGATCTGCTAACTTTCAAAGATCAAATTAAAGAATGCTTCATTCAATTTTTTGATTTGGTTTTTTGGGGTTATACAGGGTGCGGCGACCATTATGGTTGTCGTTACCCTTTTTTTATGCTCCATCTCATCCTTTAACTGAAGGCACGACAACCAAGCATCCACCACTTCGACATTCGCTATTCAACATTTCTCTGTTCGATATTTTCTTGCTGTTCAACATGTAGACAAAAGGAATATCGAATACTGAACAGCAGAACAAGGAATGATGAAGTTATCTGCACTTTGCTCATTCATTTCTACCACTACTTTTAAAATCCTCTTTGCTTGTGGATTAAAATCGCGAAAATCAGGCTTCCGTCCCTTCGACATTCGCTATTCAACATTTCTCTGTTCGATATTTTCTTGCTGTTCAACA
>CAYLPW010000124.1:0-3228 GCA_964385665.1 uncultured Saprospiraceae bacterium | reverse complement strand
CTTCGACATTCGCTATTCAACATTTCTCTGTTCGATATTTTCTTGCTGTTCAACATGTAGACAAAAGGAATATCGAATACTGAACAGCAGAACAAGGAATGATGAAGTTATCTGAACGTTGCTCATTCATTTCTTCAAGTACTTCAAGATTGTTCTCTGCTTGTTGGCTGAAAGCGCGAAAATTAGAGCTTCCACCACTTCGATATTCATTATTTAACATTCATCTGTTCGATATTCCCTTTCTGTTCTAGCACTTAGATTTTTTCAGTAAGATTGAATACTTCACTTGCGATTAGCTCCCGCAATAACTACTCAAGGACAAGAGCCTGTCGCACACAGATGTCAATCCTCCATGAACAGCTTGTCGTTCACCCGTTAACATCTGTCGTTCATGGATCAGCGATCTGAAAAGTTGAACAATGCGCTTTCGCCTACCTTTCCATGTAGCAACAACTCAACAACATGTTTAAAAGAATACACCTACTACTTGTCTTACTTTTAGTGAGCTTATCTCTATTGGCTCAACAACCCAATCGTGACGGCAGTCGCCCTGAAGGATCTGGACTCAGCATCACTGGACAAATTAATGACGCCGATAGCGGACTCCCCTTAGAATACGCAACCGTTACCCTGTTTAGCAAAGCAGATACGAGCATCATTGAAGGAACAATTACGGATGCGGAAGGAAAGTTTAAACTACAAGGACGCGCCCGTGGTGCTTTTTTGAAGGCTGAATTTATTTCTTACGAGTCATTCATCATCGAAGAGTTACGTCCTGAACGTGGGCAGCGAACGCTCGACATCGGCACCATCAGTTTGGGGGCATCAACCACCGCTTTGGCAGAAGTAGAAGTCCGCGCCGAACGAAGCGACATGCAAATGATGCTCGACAAACGGGTTTTTAATGTCGGAAAAGACTTAGCGAATATGGGCGGTTCAGCAGTCGAAATTTTGGACAATGTACCTTCTGTGACAGTGGATGTAGAAGGGAATGTCGGACTACGGGGTGGTAATGTTCGGATTCTTGTCAATGGCAAACCTTCTGGTCTTGTCAATGCAGATAATATGAACGGCTTACGCTCTATTCCTGCCAATTTAATCGAACGGATCGAAGTCATCACCAATCCTTCCGCCCGCTACGAAGCTGAAGGAATGACTGGGATCATTAATATTGTATTGAAGAAGGAAAAGCAGAAAGGTATCAATGGCTCATTCGATGTCAACGCAGGTTACCCAGACAACTACGGTGCTGCCATCAATATGAACTTTCGGCGCAACAAATTTAACTTTTTTACCAACTATGGCGTCCGCTACAATAAGAATCCTGGTTTAGGACTGAATGAGCAATCACGTACGCGAAACGATACGCTTTTTCTGACTAATATTGACAGCGATCGGCTGCGTGGTGGCTGGTCGAATAATGTGCGCTTAGGAGCAGATTA
Source organism: uncultured Saprospiraceae bacterium (assembly GCA_964385665.1). GTDB lineage: Bacteria > Bacteroidota > Bacteroidia > Chitinophagales > Saprospiraceae > JAAUTG01. The sequence continues at coordinate 1,786 of CAYLPW010000124.1, read as the reverse complement.
CTACTTTACAGATAATGATATTTTGACGACGAGTTTTTTGTTTAGCAGAAGTCATGATGACAACTTTACGGAACTACAATACGATGACTATTTGTTTAGCTATGATAATCGAATAAGCGTGGCGGAGCGCACCGACGATGAAAATGAGGATGAAACAAATCTGGAATATTCTTTGAGTTATGAGAAAAATTTTGAGCGAAAAGGACAAAAACTATCGGTCGATTTTCGTTACCAATTAAATGATGAAGTCGAGAGTTCGGACTTTCAAGAAGTTTATTTTGATGGCAACAAAGAGCTACTAAACGTTCCTAATTTATTCCAACGCTCCAACAACGACGAAGGCGAACAACGCGGCTTGATTCAAATTGACTACACCTATCCATTCACCGAAACGAGTGAACTAGAAGTGGGTTATTTAGGATCTATTCGACAAATCAGAAATGACTATTTGGTAGAAGAATTGCAGGATGGGGATTGGGAAAGCTTGCCTGGTTTGAGTAACAACTTCATCTATGATGAAAACATCCATGGTCTGTACGCAACTTATGGCAACAAGATCAATAAGTTCTCTTACAAATTAGGCTTGCGGACGGAATATTCAGACGTACGCACCGAACTCGAACAAACCAATGAAATCAACGATCAAGAATACCTTAATCTTTTTCCAAGTGCTTTCCTAACTTACGAACTTTCTGGCGGCAACTCTTTACAATTGAGTTATAGTCGTCGCATTCGTCGCCCTCGATTTTGGGACTTAAATCCGTTCTTCAATTTCAGCGATGCTCGAAATTTCCGTAGTGGTAATCCGAACTTGACACCAGAATTTACCGATTCTTACGAAATGGGACACATCAAATATTGGCAAAAAGGATCAGTCGGTTCGTCTATTTATTACCGCCATACCGAGGATGTGATTCAGCGACTATTTACCGCCGATGAAGATGGAAATACGATTCGTCGCCCTGAAAATATCGCAACCGAAGATAGCTATGGTATGGAAGTGACCTACTCGTATACCTTAGCCGATTGGTGGCGATTAAATGGAGATTTCAACTTTTTTAGAGCGATCACTTCTGGCGAATTCGTCAATGCAGAAGGCATTCGTCGTGATTTAGAAGCGGACACTTATACTTGGTTCACGCGTTTGACGTCTCGCACCACATTTTGGAAAAATACTGACTTACAAGTGCGTGTCAATTATCGCGCACCACGCATTCAACCGCAGGGGCGTGTTCGTGCCTTGTACAGCATTGATTTAGGATTGAGTAAGGATATTCTAAAAGGGAATGGAACGTTGACTTTAAGTGTCCGAGACCTATTGAACTCTCGTAAGTATCGCTATACGATTGAAGAGCCTAATTTTGTCTCCGAAAATGTATTCCAATGGCGTGCCCGTACGACAACTTTGACGTTCAATTATCGCTTAAATCAGAACAAGAAGCGCGGTCGTGGTGGTCGCGGAGAGTATGATGGTGGGGAAGATTTTTAGAATTAAAACGGCGAATAAAGAGCGTACGATTTAAATCGTACGCTTTTGTTATGATTGGATTTTGCAGTGAAGTAGTGATCAATACCAACAGCGTATGATTTCAATCATACGCATCAGAAGAATTTGTACGCTTTTGTTACAAGATGCGCTATTTTGTGAATCTGAAACATATAAGGACATATAAGATTTTCACCTATAGTCAGCAACGTACAGTTCTTAGACATTAAACATAACAAAAACGTATGATTTCCATCATACGCATCGGAAGACGCTTTTAATCCACTATCGCCTCCTCAT
>CAYLPW010000123.1:0-14376 GCA_964385665.1 uncultured Saprospiraceae bacterium | reverse complement strand
ACTTACACGCATCACTTCCTTCTCCACTCGTTGCTATTTCTACCGCCAAAGGATCAGAGGTGAAAGCTACTGGAGAACTGGATCCCGGTTCGCCTACAACGTTGAAGCAGACATCGAACATGGGTGTATCATCGGGTACAGTAGTACCGCTACCTGAACTGTTCAACCAAGAAAACCGAATGACTCCGTCGGTCAGCGCAGCACCTGTCGCCAAACCTGAACTACTCAAAAACGGGAAATCGGGATTGATAGCTTCTACATTCTGAAATTGTAATACAGTAGTGTCCCAACGCAAGGAATATTGCACCCCTTCTACGCTCGTAAACTCCTCTGCTAAGATGGTTACACAAACTATTTCTTCTGGGTCGGCTACATGTCGAGACGCAGAAATGGTCGTTGGTGTACCTGGTACGTTTATTTCAGCGTCGAATACGTCATCTTCGGCAACTCGTGATCCATCTGAAAAGCCAATGTTGCTACCTGTCCCTCCTGCTCCAGAACGAAAAACCGTTCCCGAAGCTTCATTGATGTCTATCTTAGTGTCGCCACCGCAACGATCAGAAGTACGGAAACACATTCTGAACAGGCTGTAGTTACTTTGAGGATTGTTTAGATCTATATTTCTCGAATTAATTGTGACCCCTTCTCCGCTTTCATCTTCCCAACTGAAAGTGAGTAGCCCTTCATCTGTTTTGGAGATAATCAAATTAGTAGAATCCAAGTTGAGCGCATTTTCGCTATCTACTGGCTCTACACTCACGAACTCAATGACTTCAGGATTCCAGTTGATCGTAAAGTTGACGAAAAAGAAATCTGTGAAATCATCCACAACCAAATCTACACAAAACTCTTCTCCGTTCTCATAGTTGCTACTTGCGCCCTGAATGGCAGCAGACAACTGTGCTTGTACATTTTGAACAAGCAGCAAACTAGCCACCAAAACAAAAGCAACCTTGAAGAGGTGATGTTGGAGTAGTCGATTGCTAGTAGTAGAAATTCCCATTGTTTGTTATTATAGTAGTCAAAAAGATTAATTCTCTGAACTTTTAGGAAAAAAATGCATCCTTGAAGTAGTGAATTAATTTTTCTTGAATGTTTCAAAAATTGGTGCTATTCAACGAAATAAGCACGGGTAATTGCATGCGAAGTGACAGTACTTTTAGTGAAGCACGTCAGACTGTCGTTAGAAGTGTGAAAAGGGGATTAGCGACTGAAATAGTAAGCAATGTTTAGCTCATGCGTATTGCCGATGAATGGACCTTGGCTGCTGAATGAATAATCGTAGCCATAACCAATCTGTAGATTTTTTTCGTAGCCTATATTGTCACCCAATAAAACGCCACCTTCTAAATGAGCTGTTTTGGCAGTAGAACCGCCCGCACCAATAAATAGTCCACCAGCGAACTGATAGCGGACGTTCAGATCGACATTGATAGGCGCACCAGCTACATATTTTACCCATGCACTTGGCTCGATAAAGCTTTCATTCCAGAATTGGACGATCATTCCTGCTTGTGCATATACGTGCATAGCTCGTTCTAAGGCAAGCTCATTACCGTTGTCATTGACGAAGGTGAAGTCCACTCCGAATAGTTGTGGAATAGAGACGCCTCCGTAGTAGAAGTTGTCGTCGCCTCGCCCGAAACTTTGATAGGCAAAGATACCAAACCCAAGGTCTGGATAAAACTGGGCTTGATTTTGTGCCAATGAAATATCATCGCTGTCACGCGCTCGAAATTCGGCTGCTTTGACTCGGTATTGCAACCCGCCTGCACTCAGTCCAATACTGATGCCTGAGTAAGATGGATCGCCAGAGATGACTGCCGCCACACGACCTTTCAAACTAGTAAAAGCAGTAGGGCCCACTTCATCATTCATTAAGTGGCCACCGAATATCCAATTGAGCGTAGAAAGGTCATCTACAAAATAGCTACCATGCAACACAGTGGTGCGTGGTGCGTTAGCGATACCTGCCCACTGAGAGCGGTAGGATAGTCCAAGCGTACCTTGCTGACCAAAATTCAAATAGCCGCTATTGACGACTGCCGGATTGATCGCACTACCATATTCACGGTATTGTGTAAAGAGTGGAAGTTGCTGCGCTTGAAGAAAAAAGCTACCACACATCATTGCTACGAAAAAGCAAATCTGGAGGCAAGTCACACGCATAGCCTTGTGTGAGAGTAAAGTGTCTTTAACCATCGGTTCTTGTCCTTAATTGTCCTTAAATACGGTTTTGAGTGGGCAAAATTACAGCCCTACTATTTGGTATACAAATATTTTCAGGATTGAATTATTATTTCCCAATTCCTTGATAATCAAATTGAATAGATATGCTTCTTTTTTGACATATCTAGAGTAAGGTATTCGTTGTTGAATACAAAAAATAAAAAAGACGATCATCATCTTATGTGATAAAGACGATCATCTATGTTCATCAAAATTATAATAAGGTGTAACGTCCGGTAGTCTAAATTTTCAATCAATAATCAATTTACTCAGTTGAGTGCTGAAAGCTACCGAGATAACTTTACTAAGAGCATCCATCTTTGACAACAGATCTTTTCGCACAAAATAGAACAAGGTAAAACCAGATTATTTCATGTTACTAGCAATAACCCATTTTGTATAATTAAATTGTGAAATACCTTGGCTATTTTAAAAATCGCTTGTGTTAAATTGTTAATCTGTTTACACGATTCATAAAAACTTACACACTGACGAAGCGCGGACAAGGGAAGCATATGCAGGTGATTAAGAAACGGTGAAAGCGTAGCTCTCCATTTACAACTTGTTCTTTTTGATAGTTACTGTGTTCAAAAACCTTGCTGATGCTGTCTATCATCTACATTTCTCAACTCGCCCAACTCAAAGACCACTTCCCTTTAAATCGAAAATTTACTATTTCATCGTGCCTAAAATAGTTATCTTCCCGCTACCATTAGAGTCTATTACTAACTAGTCAAGCAAGCATGAATTACGAGATTTTTGAGTGTCAAGTCGATCAATACATTGCTAAAGTCATGTTCAATCGACCAGATAAAGCAAATGCACTTCCCGAAAAAGGCTGGCAAGAACTGAAAGCAATATTTGATGAGTTGAGCTATCGAGAAGACGTCCGTGTTGTCATTCTATATAGTTCGGGCAAACATTTTTGTGCGGGTATTGATCTGAGCTTGTTGATGTCTTTTCAGCAGAAGTTCGCTTCAGACTGCGAAGGGAGAAAGCGCGAACAGTTTCTCCTCTCCGTGCGGGAGTTACAAGATTGTGTGACCGCTATTGAGCGTTGTCGAAAGCCAGTGATCGCGGCTGTTCAGGGCGGTTGTATCGGTGGCGGAGTTGATATTGTGGCGGCGTGCGATATGCGCTATTGTGAGGCAAAAGCCTACTTTACGATTCGGGAAATTGATATGGGAATGGTTGCTGACTTAGGTACGTTACAACGGTTACCGAAAATTATCCCTTTTGGAGTTGCTGCTGAAATGGCATATACGGGGCGGAAAGTGGATGGTGAAGAGGCAGAGCGCATTGGTTTAGTCAATCGGATGTATCCCAGTCAAGGAGCAATGCTAGAAGAAGCGGAAAAACTGGCAGCTACGATTGCAGCGAAGTCACCTATTGCTATTCGAGGGACAAAAGAAGTCCTTCAATATGCCCGTGACCATAGCGTAGACGAAGGCTTACGACACATTCAGCTCTGGAATGCTGCTATGTTTTTGTCCAATGACCTGATGGAGGCGTTTCAGTCCAAAATGGAACAGCGTAAACCGACTTTTGAAAATTAGAAGAGTTTGGGAAGGGAGAGAGGGTGAAGCACAGTAGAAGGGTATGACTTTTAGCTGTTCGTTCAAAAAAATTAGGGCAAACGCATCAACTAGAAAAACAGTATCAGTAGCCTCTTTTCGGTTATCTTAGATACTGTCTGCAGCCGACGGGTTTCTACTTTTATACTGAAGGAGCTAAACAAAATGTAGCAAGTCGTATTCTAAACAACTGACCATCAATACATTTATCTACCATTTAAATACACAGATTAATATGACACACTTACAAGCTGGCGATGATGCGCCCCATTTTGAAGGACAAAATGAAAAAGAAGAAACAATCAGCCTAAACGATTACAAAGGCAGGAAACTGATTTTGTTCTTTTATCCAAAGGACGATACACCTGGCTGCACGGCTGCTGCCTGCAACTTGCGTGATAACTTTGAGGATCTGCGTGAAAAAGGATTTGAGCTACTGGGCGTAAGTCCTGATCCAGCGAAAAAGCACCAAAAATTTATCGACAAGTATAACTTCCCGTTTCCACTACTTGCTGACACCGATCACCAGATTATGGATGCTTATGGCGTGTGGGGACCGAAAAAATTCATGGGTAGAAGCTACGATGGTGTACATCGCTCGACCTTTGTGATTGATGAAAATGGAAAAGTGGAACATGTTTTCAAAAAGGTGAAAACCAAGGATCATACGAATCAAATTTTGGAAGCAATGGAGGGGTAAATTTATTGACCTCAACCTATCGAATGCTAATTCAACGGTATCCGTAAAGAGATAGAAAAAGGGGCAATCTGCGCGTAGATTGCCCCTTTTTTAGAAAAATTTGAACATTTACTATTGTCTTCTTCGTTGATCTCGATCTCGTGCGCGTTGCAACAGTCGCTTTTTGAACTCGCGTTCAGCAGCAGGGATGCGTATCACTTTTCGGACAGGTAAGACCTTCAAAAACTGTTCGAAATATCGACGTTTTAGCTCTATTTCTGCTTCCTCTTGTCGAAACAGTTCTTCTATTTTTTGAGTAGCCTCTTCGTCGGAGACAAGTAGTAGTTGGCGTTGAAGTTGCTGATGCGTCTGCTGCCAAGTACGTCGTTCTTCCGCAAACTGCTCATAGAGTGGAAAAAATGCGGCTGCCTCAGTGTCAGTTAGTTGTAATTCTTCTACCAAAATATTTGTCCGAAATTCTTGTATTCGTTCTTGACGATTTTGGGCGAAAAAAGGTAGTTGTATCGTTATACCTACTAGAGCTAGTAGCATAGATTTGTAGTTCATATGTGTAGTTTGATTCTTACAATGGTTAGTCAATATTAGGAATCGGAAGCGTCTGTAGTTGTCAAATCCACATCCTCCCAATTGGAAATGAGCAGCTCCTCTTCAAATTCTTCTAGATTATCTTCTATATAATCTAATGCTTCTTGTTGAGACAACGCAGAAGAGGGAAGCGAAGATGACGAACGCAAAAAAGACCACCCCACTCCAAGCAGCAAGACCACTGAAGCAGCAATAGCGACCCACTGCATCCACATAGGGCGTGGCTTCGAGATCGTTTCGATGCGGTCAAAAACAGCTTCCTCTAGTTGCTCAAAATACCCCTCTGGAACTTGAAAGCCATGGACTTCCTCCTTTGGTGGCAATGAAAATTTTTCTTCCTTCATGTCAGTTCTCTTAGTCCCTTATATATTGAAAAGTACGAATGAATTCGTACACTTTTGTTATAATCTCTCTCATTCTCTCCCTACTCTCCCCGCTCTCCAAACTCTCGTTCTCTCCCTACTCCTCACTATTCGCTCTCAAATACTGCTCTACCTTCTTCGCTGCATGATGATAGGAAGCTTTCAGACCACCCACAGACGTTTCCAAAACGGATGAAATGTCCTGATAACTCATCTCGTCAAAATAGCGCATGTTGAATACAGTCTTTTGCCGATCGGGTAGCTGCGCGATAGCTTGTTGCAGTTTGATCGTTGCTTCATTACTATCAAAGTAGACATCTGCATGCAAGCGATTTGCTAGTTCTGTCATTTCATCTTCAATGGAAGCGGTACGCCGTCGTTTTTTACGCTTCAAAAAAGTAAGCGATTCGTTTGTTGCAATCCGATACAGCCAAGTGTATAAAGTCGAATTGCCTTTGAACTTCGGAATGCCTTTGTACACTTTGACGAAGGTATTTTGCAACACATCATTTGCATCCTCGTGTTCTATGACCAAGCGACGAATATGCCAATATAGGCGTTCCTGATACTTGGACAATAGTAGCCGAAAGCCTCGCTCTCGCTGACTGTTCTGTTGACAATAAGCAACAATAGTGGCATCGGATACTTCCTGACGGACGGCTTGCAATAGGTACGTTTTTGTCATTGGACTAAGTAATCGTTGAAGGGTTTAAGTAGATGTACAGAATTTGTACAATTTTGCGTGTGTAGTGGTACTTAGTCGTTAGTCTATGGTAGGAAGGTCATGGGTCATAATCCATATCAAAGGTAGCCTTTTCGTTTTTTGACTTCTAGTATAAAATTGGATGCTTTTCGGTCAGCACGCCACAACAAAAACAGCTCACCCAAAGCATATACTAGCATGCCTAATAGCAACAGCCCAATACGGCTCGTCTCGACCCAATCAATATAGGGCGAATCCGAATAGAAGGTGCGCAGATAAAAAATTTCTACTGCAATGACTGCTGCTGCTAGAATAAAACAAATGACCGAGATAGCTTGTATCAACTTAGTGAACTGCGGTTGTGCTTTTCGCATGATGCGCTTGAGTAAAAGATGAGTATTGGGATAGCTCGGCGCAATTTTGATGAGTTCTCTTGCCGTATAGTTCGCTGACTCGTACTCCATCATCTGATAATGTGAAGCTGCTTTTTGATACAACAAATCACAAAACAAATCCCGTCCTTTGAAAAATTGAATATTCTGTGCGATTGAAATCTCCAATACTCGATCCACCCGCTGCAAATATTTACTATACATACCTAGTTCAAACAAAGCTTGCATATACGTGACCAATAGATCAAAATATTCTTGTTCATCTAGTTGTCCTATCTGACGCCTACGTTCTTCAAAGAAACGAACTTGAGTCCGATAGTCACTCTGTTCTATCTCTTGGAACGCCCGATAAAGGCTAGAATGATAAGTGGATCGGGAAACTTGCACAGCTTAAAAGTTGATGATAGTTGTAATAGATATGAACTAAGGAAGTGTGTTGTACTGATTTCGTATCAAAAGTACTCCTTATAGAAGTACAATAGCAAGTTTTTGTTTTCCGAATCTAGGGGAAAATGAGCGATTGGTATAAAATGACTACTTAGTGGTCATAATTGGGTCGAAGCGATAAATTTTCGCTGGTTCATCTTTGACTCCTTCATTAGAGATGTATAATCGACCCGTGGCGTCAAAACACATACCTTCGGGTTGCGTATGAATGCTCTTTTTCAATTTTTGGATATGAGTGATTTGAGCGTCGCGATTCAATGTGACGAGCATTTTCCCTCTAGACGATAAAACATATAATTGGTCGGTCAATGGATGGATAGCAATTGCGGAGGGGGCAAATTTGAATTTCTCTTTTTTAAAGTTATCGTATAACTTTTCTCGACTACCTACTTCTGGATGATCGTCTAGAAAGGACAGTAATGCGCTACGCGTAATCGCAATAGGTGAAGCAGGAGCGAATGACTGACGATTCATCCCGAAACAATGAATAGTGCGTTGCTCACTGTTTCCGTTTTTGCAAGTGACCAACAGACGGTCATGCTTGGCATCATAACACAACCCTTCAGCATCGTCTGCTTTGCTCAGTCCTCCCTTTTGTTTCTCCACCACCAAAGTATCTGCATGAGGTGAAAAACGATAGATCGTTCCAGTGCTTTTCAATACAAAACAAATACCGTTCACCATTTCTATATCCTCGTAGTCACCATCTTTCCAAAAGATAATGGAGTCTCGGACGTGCTGACTAGACATATCGAGCTGATAAACGACACCTACTTCATCTTGTACTGCCCAAAGTGTTTGTTGATCGGCAGAAAAGCTAATACCAGAAATTTCGCGTAGATAATCTGGTAAAACCATATCGTCGTCAGGTGTATTCAAATCGTACGGAAAACTAGACTGAGCGAAGGCGGAGCAACAGATCAGAGCAGTTATGAGAGCACTAATAAAAAAACGCATATCTATTATCATTGACATAAACATTAGTAGATTTTCCAAAAATAGTCAAATAATAGGTAAATATAAGTGCATTCTATTATATTTGTGCCCCGACACAACTACTCTCCGTACAGCTATTTACTCCATTATCTCTCTCACTACGCAGTAACATTTTACTTAAAATGACGTAGATCTAATATAGTTAGATTAGTCATTTCTTAGGATTAATCTGTATCATCATTGAACACAGATTGGTTTTAAGTGCTGAAAAGATGACTGGCAAACCTCAGCTACTTATTCATTTATGCGTAAAGCTTGTCAGTAATTAATTAAATTAAACGAGCAGACAAAACTAATTTATACGTATATTTATTGTAGTACATATATATATTCCTGATAAAGAATACAGTACATATATATTTGATAAGAACAAGAACATTTACAAGTATCTCAGTTATGAAAAAAATCTACATACAGAGCGTTCTAGGCGTCTGTCTAATCCTATTTTCTTTCCAAATTTCTGCACAAGAGTATCGACGTATTGATGGTCGAAACAACAATCTAGCTCAACCAGAATGGGGAGCGGCAGATATTCCTTTACTTCGATTGACAGACAACGGCTATGCTGACGGCATCAGCCTGCCCAATGGAAGCAACCGACCGAACGCTAGAACGATCAGTAATGAACTATTCGCTCAAGAAGGTTTCCTAAATGATATTAAAGGGTTAAGTGACTTTACGTGGGTCTTTGGACAGTTCATTGACCATGATATTACATTCGTTTTAGACAACGACGAAGCTTTTCCGATACAAGTCCCAGCTGGTGATCGTCACTTTGACCCATACAGTACAGGGCAAGTGCAAATCAATATGCACCGTTCTTTAGTCGCGCCAGGTACAGGCACAAGTCGTCGGAATCCCCGCAACCATGTCAATGCAATCACTGCATTCGTAGACGCTTCTGCGGTATATGGTTCGGACGATGTATCAGCTAGTTGGTTGCGTTCTTTTCAAGATGGAAAGATGAAAGTATCGTCTGGCAATATGCTGCCATTCAATACTTACAGTGGCGAACTCAATGGAACACTCGATCCTAACGCTCCACACATGGATGATCCTATCGGTTTATCTGATCGACTTTATGTAGCAGGGGATGCTCGCGCTAACGAGAATCCGTTGCTGTTGGCTTATCATACGCTATTCGTTCGAGAACACAACCGACTATGTGATGAGTTGAAAGCGCAATACTCCAACTGGAACGACGAACGCTTATACCAAGAAGCTAGAAGAATAAATAGTGGTATTTTACAAAGTATCGTCTATAATGAATGGCTACCTACGATGGGGGTAGACTTACCAAGCTATCGGCGCTACAACGCAAGTATAGAACCGGGCGTGACAAATGTATTTTCCGCTGCTGCTTTTCGAGTAGGACATACTCTACTCAATGGCACTCTACTTTGCTTGGATGACGAAGGTAATCCTGATCCAGAGGGCAATGTGGAATTGCGTTTCGCTTTTTTCAATACCCAGCTAACTATTGAGCGCGGGATAGAACCATTTCTACAAGGCATGGGCGCACAGATGCAGCAAAGTATGGACTCCAAAGTGGTGGATGACGTACGCAACTTTCTGTTTGGTCCTCCAGGTGCAGGTGGTATGGATTTGGTAGCCATCAATATTCAACGAGGACGAGAGAGAGGATTGGCTGACTTCAATACAATTCGTAGCAATATGCAGTTGCGACCCTATACTTCTTTTTCTCAAATCAATAATGATCCTCAAGTATTTAGAACACTACAACGCCTTTACGGCAACGTCAATAATATAGACGCTTGGGTCGGTATGTTAGCGGAGTCTCCAATGGGCAACTCCCTGTTTGGAGAAACACTATTGCGAAGCATGCAGATTCAATTCACGTTGCTACGTGATGGCGACCGGTTTTATTTTGAAAATGACGCTGGGTTATCTTCTGCTCGAAAAGCAGAGATTAGAGAAACACGAATGGTAGACGTCATCAAAAGAAATACGTCCATCAACCTGATGCAAGAAAATGTATTTGAAGCAAAAGATATGAGCGGTACTTGTGCTGCCATTGATGTGACGGGCAACGTACGCACGATCAAAGGTCTAACGCTAGGAGATGTCGATATTCAATTGAATGGACTATTTAATAACCAACAATACATAAGTACTTCATTGGATGACGGCTCATTTCAAGTTAATAATGTGGACGCTTGCAACCGATATGAGGTAGCGATTGATTATGAAGATAGTGATTGGTTGAATGGATTGACGACGCACGATATGGTATTGCTGTTCGATCACATTTTAGGAGTAGAGTTATTAGACTCTCCTTTCTTAGAGATTGCGGCGGATGTAAATGATTCTAAGTCACTGACAACTGCTGATGTTGTGGAGATGCAGCGTGTTTTACTAGGACATAAGGATGAGTTTGAGGGCGGACAGGTTTGGAAGTTTGCGAATGGCAATTATGATTTTAGTGACGCTACTCAACCTTTGCTCGGAGATTACGAAGCTTTAGACATTGAGGAAGACCTAGATGTAGTAGCCATCAAAATGGGCGATTTGGATGGCAGTGTTGCCATAAAAGGACGTTCTGGCACTTGGTACGATCCCACAGTAGCGACTTTGCCTTTACAAATGCGTTATATTCAAGGAACACGCGGACACAAAGTAGAATTGTACTTCGACGAAGACATCCATCTAAAAGGACTACAATTTGAAATTAAATACGACAGAGCTAGTCTTTCGTTGGCTCGTTTAGAAAGAAGTAATCTACCTATGTTTTCAAGCAGCAACTTCCGCTACGATAATCGCGAACGCAGCTTGAAAGTAAGTTGGGTACACATGGGGGCGACTCTACGAGCAGGTCAGCCATTAGCTTCTCTCCTGTTTATCGGTGATAGCAACGCCGACATCTGCGATGCTTTCTATCTGGAAAACACCTCTATGGATGCAGAAGTCTACACCACACAAGGCATCAATAAACTGACGTTAAACTGTGGTTCTAGCTCAGACAATACGACGAACAATGACGACAGCGTAGCGAAGTTGTATGAGAATGAACCCAATCCGTTCTCGCAACAAACACAAATTCGTTTTGATCTGCCTCGTCAGATGACGGCAAAGTTGACGTTTGTGAGCGACCGAGGTCAAATACTACATACTATAGAGCGTACTTTCCAAGCTGGTGAAAATCAAGTTACTGTAACGCGTGCACAGTTGAACAATGTGAGAGGAAGTGTCTACTACCGCTTAGAAGGACAAGGCGTAAATCTGGTGCGTTCGATGGTGGTGGAGTAGATAATGATTTGCTAGATTTAAAAGTTAAAAGTTCAAGAAAATAAAAGAGCAGCAAGCCGAAACAGCTTGCTGCTCTTTTGCATTTGTGTACTTTTGTCCCTATGTTGGTCTACATTATCAAACGGCTGTTCCTTTTCATTCCAGTGTTCTTCATCGTGTCGATGATTGCCTTTGGATTGAGTCAGTTGGCGCCAGGTGATCCAGCGGCAGCGAAAACGGAATTCACCGTCAACTCTTTACAAGCGTTGCAAGCACAACGCCGTGCTTATCGACAGGCAGCGACTGATCTAGGACTCAACTTACCCTCTTTTTACTTTACCATTAATACACAAGCGCAAAGTGATACGCTACATCGTGTGCTGCCATTGATGACTCGGACAGCACTGGAAGAACTAACCCATGAGTTTGGCAATTGGGAAGATATACAAGCCTACTATCATCAACTGCTAGAGGTAGAAAAAGTCATCTTACAACTGCCCGATTCATTGCGCAAAAGTGATGTAGGTATCGCAAAACGACAGACAGTAGCATCTTTGCTAATTACCAGTAAAAAGAAGGTGATCGCTGCCAAGCTAAATACATTATCTACTACAACAACCGCTCTTGACGCTCCAGTCATCGAACGATTGCAACAGAGCTATACAAACATCATTGAACAAGCTACACCTAATAAAAAGTACCTCCCAGCTTTTCACTGGCACGGCACACCCAATCGCTACCACCGCTGGATGAGCCGTTTTTTGCAAGGTGATTTTGGTATTTCGCAGCGCGACTATCAGCCAGTTGCCAATAAAATAAAAGATGGACTGAAGTGGACACTGTGGATCAATATTCCCTCTATCCTTCTAGCTTTTCTATTCTCTATCCCGCTAGGCGTTTGGTCAGCATGGAAGCAAGATGAACTATCGGATCGAACCATTAGTATTGTGCTTTTTCTGCTCTATTCGCTACCTAGTTTTTGGATTGCTACACTGCTCATTGTGTTCTTCACGACACCAGAATATGGACTAGATTGGTTTGCTTCTGTCGGCATCGGCAACTCCACCATAGAACGCGATGGCGTTTGGAATGTATTTTGGGAACGAGCCTCTCACTTACTGCTACCCATTTTTTGTGTTACATATGCGAGCTTGGCGTTCATTACCCGACAGGTACGTGCTTCCATGATCGAAGTCCTATCCAAAGACTATATTCGAACCGCTAAAGCGAAAGGCTTACCTATGCGAACCGTCATTTGGAAACACGCTTTCCGCAACACGTTGTTTCCACTCATCACCATCTTTGGTTCATTGTTGCCTAGCTTAATTGCTGGTTCTGTCATCATCGAATTCATCTTCAATATTAGAGGAATGGGCTTGCTACTCTTGGATTCTATCTACTCTCAGGATTGGTCGGTGGTATTTGCCATTTTGATGATCGGAGCGGTATTGACGATGTTAGGGTTATTGATTGCTGATTTGTTGTATGCGGTGGTCGATCCGCGTGTGCGCTTGAAGTAGACTAGTGATTGTAGTAAATCATCAAAGCGTGAAAACCAACCTTTACTACAGTCTGATTAGTTATACTAATAAACAGTCAGATAAATCATGAAAAAGCTCCTAATATATAGTTTGGTTATCTTCATTGGGTTGGGGATCGTCTACGATATTACGCGATCAGAAATCAACAACTTATTGAATGGGGAGATAGCGGTAGAGGAGACATCCAATGCAGAAAATTCGTCGGTTAGCGAAACTGTAAGCAATAGTGAGCGATTTCAGCAAAAAGAGGAGGTATCCGTGTGGACGGAAACGCCAAAAGTGGAACAAGTGACTCCCGATCAGCCTATGTTGGTCAAACCACACATCAACAAACTTCGATTTCCCGTCGCCAATACAGATGAAGCGTCTGTGATTAGTTTTTATGGTGATCCTAGAGCTGGAGGCAAAAGAAGTCATCAAGGAATAGATATTGAAGCACCACGAGGTACACCTGTTGTGGCAGTAGTGGAGGGTACGATTACAAGTGTAGGCGAAAAAGGCAATGCTGGCAAATTTGTATGGTTGACTGTCAAATCCACTAAAACTAAATATTTTTACGCCCATTTAGACGAACAATGGGTTGAAGAAGGAGCGCGAGTAAAAGTAGGGGAGGCGTTGGGAACGGTCGGAAATACTGGCAATGCACGGCATACACTGCCCCATCTGCATTTTGAGATCAGAAAAGATAGAACGCCTATTGATCCGCTACCGCTATTGAAAAAATCAACACAGCCTTAATTCATCCGATACTTTTCAATGTACGCCGACGGACTCAATCCCTCTCTCTTTTTAAATAAGCGAGAAAAATACTGTGGGTACTCAAACCCTAATTCATACGCCACCTCCGAAATGCTTTTATTCGGCTGCAATAGACTATTTTTGGCTTCGTCGATCAGATACAACTGCAAATGCTCAGTGGTCGTCTTACCCGTTTCCTTTTTGAGCGTATCGCTCAGATAGCGTTGCGAAACCGATAGTTTTTGAGCCAATTGTTCTATAGTCGGAATTCCTTTTGCCTGCAACTGACCAGATGCAAAATAATCATCTAGGTGCGCATTGAATTGCGTCAACAAATCAGTCGACCATTCTTTTCGATTCAAAAACTGTCGTTCATAGAACCGATTAGCGTATTTCAAGAGCGTACTCAACTGCGAAATGATGATGTCTTTGCTAAAGGCATCTTGATTGTTGTGGTACTCTATTTCGATATTCGCTACGATGGATTCCAACTGTTTTTCCTCTTTCGGCGATAGGTGTAACGCTTCATTGGCAGAATAGGAAAAGAACCCGTATTTTTTAATCTGTTGCGCCAATGACGTTCCTTTCAGAAAATTCTCGTGGAAGTTGATCGAAAAGCCTTTTTGTTCAAACACTACGCTGCTGTCCCATTGCAGCACTTGTCGAGGCGCCATGAAAATTAATGCGCCATTCGTAAAATCATATTGGGTGCGCCCGTAGTTGAGCTGCCCTTTGATGATTTTTTTTAAGCTAATCGAATAGCAATCCGTCGTGATAGGCGGAGAACTGGCTTTAGGACAAGGCAGAAAATCGTCATCTGTTGCGGACAATACACTCAACATCGGATGTTCAGGGCGCGGCAA
>CAYLPW010000122.1:5807-14421 GCA_964385665.1 uncultured Saprospiraceae bacterium | reverse complement strand
CGCAGTCCGACGATCAGCCTGTGTCCACCTTCGGAGGATAAATTGAACGAAGCGGGTTCAAGAGATAGCTATGGAATTTGCTTTTTGGCAGTGTGCGGAAGGACAGCCCCAAGGTAGGGCAAAAGTGGCGTGAAGAACGCCTTTTTTTTGGGTGTAGGTAAGGGTTTTAAGTGTTCTTAGGGGTTGACGGCGTTCAAAAATGAGCGTTTTTAGGGATTTTTGTAGCGCATAGGCACGGCTTCGCCACAGCACTCGTCCATTAGCATCTAATTCATCACAACCCGTGCTTTTGTAGCTTTTTTTCCATAATTTTGATGGGGTTTAGAACTTTAAATACTTGTTGAACGGGTGATTGGCGGTTGGGTTGAATAGCTGCGACGTTAGAATTACAATCCGAAATGGGTTGATCAAGCTAACATCGCTTTACCTTGCTGAATTTGAATTTATAAATAGTGAGCATTAATATTCAAAATTATTGAGATTGACGTATTGAGATCAGCAAACATAGATTCATGGAATTTGAATGGGATGAGACAAAGAATGAAAAGAATCAGTCAAAACACAAAATAAGTTTTGACGAAGCAAAGGACATATTTGACGATACTGATTCACTAGAGTTTGATGCAAGTCGAAATGGAGAGTACCGAATTGTACGCATCGGAAAGACAGCAAGTAAGTTCATTTTATTCGTAGTTTATACAATGAGGGGACTTGTAGTTCGTCTAATTTCAGCACGTCAAGCACGTAAAAAGGAGAGAGAACTTTATATCGAGCGAAAGCTAAAATCTCAAGATGATGATTACACTGACAGTTAAAGAAGCAGTTGATAGGGTAAATAATGGAGGTGACTTGAAAGATGTTTCAATTGATAAGGTATCCATGCAACAAGTAAATGTTCAAGATGCAATAGTGCTGAACAGAGGTGGAATAGTTGTTCCTGAAGAGAACTTATTCTATGATGATAATGACATTGCCTATGACGATGAAATTGATGAATTAGTCATTGGTGAAGAAATTACGAATTTGAGTTGGGAAGAAAAATCAGCTAGGTTTGAGAAAGGATATATCGCCAATACATCTATAAAAATTAACATATCAACAGAGGAACCTGAAATTGATCGTTGGATTGAAAAGAATAAGATTAAATTGGAGCGTGTACTTACGCCAATAATCATTGATCTATTTAAGGCGGATTCAAGCCATAGCTATGGAATTTGCTTTTTGGCAGTGTGCAGAGGGACAGTCCCAAGGTAGGGCAATATGGGCGTGAAGAACGCCTTTTTTTGTGGGTACAGGCACGGCTTCGCCACAGCACTCGTCAATTAGTATCTAATTCAACACTGCCTGTGCTTTTGTAGCTTTTTTTCCATAATTTTGATTGAATTTAGTAGTATAAATACTTGTTGAACGGGTTACTTACTGTTGGGTAGAGAGGTTGGGACAGCAGGAGCTTTATGTAACAATACACATGACGACGATATTGGCTGAACAACACCACGACGCAGGTACAAGACGACCTGTAGTGCGTGGACTATACTTAGGATTCTACATGATTGTTTAATATCGTAAATAGAACAGGCGTTTTTAGGACAAGCCTTATCTAAATTAATAGAAAACTATTGACCCATCCGCCTTAAACCAAAACCAAATCCAAATCCACCAAGTTATCTACTTACAACAACAAAAAAACATGAAACGTCCATGATTTAATCATCATTAAGACTGGTCTGCTAAAGCGATAGCCGGGCAGGCACACTAAGTTATGACTATTCAGGTATCCCGAATCCGCGATCCCGATAGCTATCGTGGATCTGGATTGGGACAGATGACCATCCAGGAAAAATTAAAATAAACACATGAAACACCTATTCGTCCTCCTTCTACTTTTAACAAGCTTGCTGGCCTACGCTCAAAACGATGGTTGGCACATCACTATAGACGAAAAAGAAGATTATACAGGCATTGCGATGTCCAATGGCAGAATTGGAATGCTTACGTCTCCTGATCCTTTCCAGATCAAGCATACGGTACTGAACAATGTGTATGATGTCGATCCTGTGCTGAAAGTTAGTCAAATTGTGCATGGTATGGATTTCGGAAATTTGGAGGTTTATATTGATGGCGCGCAAGTTACTGCTCAGAACATCAGCAATTGGTCGCAAACCATTGACATGAAAGAAGCGGCATTTACGACTAACTTTGACTACCAAGAGAAAGCAAGAATTTCCTGCACTGTTTATGCCCTTCGCAATCTTCAATATACGGGATACATTGACATCAAAATCATGGCATTGGAAGACATTGAGATCAAAGCAGTTGGCAAAATAACTACACCTCAAAATTATCAAATGCCAAGTAATACCTATCAAGTCCTGCGCGATGTAGAGACCACGATGCCTATTTTACAGTCTGTAGCGATGACACCGTTTGGCAAACATAAGGTAGCGACTTCGGCTACGTTTATATGGCACGCGATCAATTCATCTCGGGAACATCAGCGACCGACTTTGGCGCATTATGTACCTTCTTCACATGAAAATACACTGTCTTTTGAAAGTGACATCGAAGAAGGAGATACTTTCGAGTTTGCTTGGACAGGTGCAGAATGTACCACAGCCGATTTTTCTGATCCTAAGTCTGAATCAGAGCGGATGGTCATTTTTAATCTACTAAACGATCGGGACGTACTATTAGGTGGACATCGCGCTTTGTGGGAAGAACTTTGGGAAGGCGACATCATCATTGAAGGGGATTTGACTTCTCAGCAAGACGTTCGTTTGGCATTGTATCATTTGTATGCCTTTGGACGAGGGGAGTCGGATTTAAGTATCGCGCCGATGGGGTTGTCCCTGCAAGTACCTTACAATGGACACATCTTTTGGGATACAGAATTGTGGATGTTTCCCCCTTTGCTTTTGCTGAATCAAGACATTGCTCGCTCGTTAGTCAATTACCGTTCTGACCGACTAGCACCTGCTAAAAAACGAGCGATCAACTATGGATATAAAGGGGCAATGTTTCCATGGGAAAGTGACGATACAGGCGAAGAAGCGACACCTCCGTTTGCGCTGACAGGTCCTTTTGAGCATCACATTACGGCAGATATCGGGATTGCTTTTTGGAACTACTATCGAGTGACCAAAAATAAGAAATGGTTGGAGGAAAAAGGGTATCCTGTACTGAAAGAAGTGGCTGATTTTTGGGTCAGTAGAGCTACTCCAAACAAGGATGGCAGCTATTCCATCAACAATGTGGTGGGTGCGAACGAATTTGCGCCCAATGTGAATGATAATGCTTTTACAAATGGGGCGGCAATCACGGCTTTACAGTATGCCGCTTTAGCAGCAAAAGAAGTCGGTATAACTCCCGATCCAGAATGGGAGGAAGTAGCTGATAATATTCAAATACTGAAATTCCCTGATGGCACGACCAAAGAACATGCGGATTACGATGGGGATCGAATCAAGCAAGCAGACGTCAATCTGTTATCCTATCCTCTCAATGTGGTGAGCGACAAAGAGACGATTCAAAAAGACTTGAAGTACTACGAACCTAAGTTGGCAGAAGAAGGGCCAGCGATGGGTAAGTCCATATTTGCGGTGCTGTATGCTCGTCAGGGCGATGCGGAGAACGCATTTCGATTATTTAAAGAGAGCTATGTACCAAATCAGCAAAAACCGTTTGGCGCATTGTCAGAAACCGCTACTGCCAATCATTCTTATTTTGCTACAGGGGCAGGCGGCATGTTACAAACGGTGTTGTTTGGTTTTGGAGGCTTAGACATCTCGGATGAAGGCATCGTGCAAAAGAATCCTATCTTACCTAAACAGTGGACGTCGCTAACCATAAAAGGGGTAGGAGTGGAGAAAAAGACCTATCGGGTGGAAAAGTAGGGAAGTGACGCGTTTACCCTAATTGTTGCATAAGGAAACAGCATTACCTGAAAAATAAAAGCATGACCAAGCAAGCATATTTCAACAGCTTACATAACATAATAGTTGGAAAATTCCAGTGACAGACAACACGCAATTGTTACAAGAGGAGATTGCTGCTAACTGTTGGCTAATTTCAGCAGATGGAGATGTAGTGGATCAAATAAAGGTCGACGATTTTGAGCTTTTCTTGAAAAAAGTAAGGAAAAATAGACTAGCTCAGTTGAATGCGTCCGATGTAGATGTAGATTTGATCTACTATTCTTGGTTTGATCTACTAGCTTGTCAACTAAGATTTAATCTCATTAATTCTACGCACGAACGATTGCCATTTCTCGCGCCAGTGCAGCTTGTGGAGACAGAAAGTGAAATTATTCAATCCTTTTTAGAATCTAACTATCACGATGGCATTCCTTTTTCCGAGTTGAAACATATCTCACCAGAGGAAGCATTTCCAGAAATAGAAGAGGAAGAAGAACACATCGTCTACGTCTATCAGGAAATCATTAGGAAAGGCTCATAAGTTAATTAGCCTTACAATCTCAAAGTAGACCACTCTACACCAAATACGCCAAAAAGAACGCAATAAAACTCAAGATCAGTCCACCAATAAAAATACGATACGAAATATTGAGCAGGCGATATTTTGTGTCCAGTACCAGTCCTAAGTTATACAAATCGCGCGACAGATCATCGTACAAAGCTTCTTGATCGAATTTCAACTCTTGCAAATAGTTGAGGAAGAAATCTTTACCCATCTGTAAGAAGTTGCCAAAAAACAGCATGCTCACTTTGTTTTGTTTCACATCTTCTTTACTGAAGGTGTTGCCAGATACTTTGGGCATAGCTGAAAAAACCGCAAAGGCAATCGTCAAGAGTGACGTCAACATTAAAATAAAAATGGGCAGAATATCAAAGAAACGCGCCCCGAAGTCCAATTTGTCAATAGAAATACCAGCTGCACTCGCCGTAATCAGTATGGACAACACCAGAGTATTGATGCTAATAATCATATTGGCTTTACCGTCCGCAATGTTACTCAGTTCAATGTGATTGCGAAGCGTAACCCGATAAAGCGTATCGACACCGCGACCGAAGTTTTTACCCGTTTTTCGACGAATGGCTTTTTCCTCATCTTTATAAATCGCCATGCGTAAGTCAGCTAGATTGTTGTTGCGCCGTTTGGTGAACCGATCTCGCGCCCATGTCGTGAAGTAAGGTTGTTGGACAAATAGATCTAATAGTTGATTGTTCCAATCAGCTGGCGTGATGCGTTTGTCGTGCAATTGTTCCTCTTGTAGTCGCATCAGTTGTGCGCGTCGCTCGAAGCGTTTTCGTCCTAAGAAAGAATAAACCGCATCACTCAAGATAGATTCTAGATCGCTTTGTGGCGGTAGATCATCGTGAACACTTCGAATCAGTTGGGCAACTTTGTCTATATGATTTTTGGGGTACTCTTGCTCCTCTAGGAAGGCACGCATCACTTCAATACTTCCTTCTGCGATATTTTTATCAGCTACCGCATAACCACAAACATGAAACCAAGCTGCCAACTGTAGTACTTCTAAATCCTCATCTACTAAACCAGCATCTTCCCCCAATTTTTTAGCTACATCAGCGGTCTCGTAAGCATATTCGTAGTTGTGATATAAATAGCTGCTGGACAGATTTTTGAGTAAGTACTGCCGAACATAAAAAGAAGAGGCAGAGATAATATCTGTAGATTGTTTGGTCATAGTAAATTTGTGAGTGAGCGTCGTTTTGTGACGTTCAGGCTTTAATGTGCAAAAATCAGTTTGTTGAAGGAGTGGTTTCGTTCTACTAAAATGAAAAAAAATGCCAGATGTTTGACTTTTTAATCGAACACCTTTATTTCTCGATCCTAACTTCCACCGTATTATCTACAAATTGAAGCTGAATAGGTTGATCGTCCGCAATTTCTTGGCTAGTATTTACAATTTTTCCCGACTGACTGACTACCGCAAATCCTCGTTTTAGAGTTTGTTCTACACCTAACAAGTTATGTAGTCGCTCTAGTTGTAGTAAGTGATTTTTTTGTTGGGTTACTTGTTGCTTGATGAGTAACGGCAGGAGCTGTTTTAGCTGTCGAAGTGCTAATTTTCCCTCACGGATTTGCTGTTGATGGTGTAGTTTTACTTGTTGCCCTAAAAGCGTTAATTGAGTATTCGCTTGTTGGATTCGATAGTGCGCTTTGGAAGCTATTTGTGTCGTCATCTGACTGATGCGCTGCTCAAAATCTAGATTGTGTTGGACGACAAAGTCAGCAGCAGCAGTTGGTGTTCGTATACTCGTATGTGCTACTCGATCCACGATGCTTTCGTCTATTTCATGCCCAATTCCAGTAATGACTGGCAGCGGAAATTCAGCAATAGCTTTTCCTAGTTCGTAGTCATCAAAAGTGGATAAATCCAAACGAGCACCACCACCACGCAGAATGAAAACAGCGTCAAATGTATTCACAGATCGTCGAATGCGTTTCAATTGCTGAAGGATATCCATTCGCGTATTGATGCCTTGCATAGCTGCTGCGAACAATTGAGTGTCAAATTGATAGCCAAATCCATTATCCGCTAACTGCTCTTGAAAATCTTTCCAACCTGCCGCTTGCTCGGCGGAAATAATGGCTAATCGTTGGAGGACAACTGGCAGTGAACGTTCAGCGTTTCGATGCAGTAGCTGTTCTTTGATCAATCGCTCTAAAATGGCGCGCCGTTGTATTTCAAGCTGCCCTAATGTGTAGGCTAAATCCAGTTCTTCGATGATGAGTTTGAAGCCATAGCGTTCGTGAAAGTCGATGCGTGCTTTGAATTGAATTTGGCGACCAACTGCCAGCAATTGTTCCAATTCTTTGCCTAATTGTTTGCGCAGCTTTCGAAATTGTCGCTCCCAAATGACGGCATCTGCCTGCGCGAGTATTTCCCGTTCTCCTTCTCCTTTTTCCAACAAACTTAGATAGTGGTGTCCGCGTGATTCGTTGTAGCCAGAAATTTCGGCTTGTACCCAGATCGCTTCAGGAAAGTTGAGGGCAATGGCACGCCGAAGATGTTCGTGGAGGTCGTAAAGGGAATAGGACGCTTCTGATGGCATATAGTTCTGTTGAGTTCTTTTGTGGCAGGTTAGTTGTCAGGCACTTTTGAAGTGACTGCCAACACGCGTAATTTACAGTCCCCGACGATCCAACTCTCGCTCAATTAATGCCAACTCTCGACTCATATCACCTGTCACCGAAGCGTTTTCTTCTGCTCGACGCACCAAATAAGGCAATACTTCTTCGACTGGTCCATACACCAAATATTTAGCCACATTGAAGCCAGCTTTGCCTAAGTTGAACGTGAGGTGATCGCTCATCCCTAGCAATTGGCAAAAGTTGAGGTGGGCGTGATCTTTCGGTAGATTGTTTTGGACAATCAGATCGGCTTGTAGTTGGCAGCTTTCTTGGTTGTGAGAAGCATTGCAAGACGCCAACGTTTGGTAGCGTTCCACACAAAAACGGACAGCTTCATTGAAGTCGCGGTCAGTCGCAGCTTTGTCAGCTTGTACAGGCGACGGATAGCCCAACTCAGCGGCGCGTTCACGTTCTTTATTCATATACGCTCCACGTACTAGTTTCGCCCCGATCATATAGCCTTTTTCTTGCCCTCTTTGGTAGTCACGTTTTAGCTTGTCCAAACTAGCACTTAGGTACATCTGATACGTTCCGTAGATGTACACTTTTTCTTCGTTGTAGCGTTCCATCATATTCTGCACCAATCCATCTATCGCCCCCTGTATCCAACTTTCCTCCGCATCAAAAAACAGAGCGGTGTTGTCTCGTTTGGCGACATGACAGATGGATTCTACGCGTTTGCGGACATTGCGAAACTCTTCCTCTTCAGCATCAGTCAACGACGCGCCACTACTTACTTTTTCCAATAATTCATTGCGTGCCATGCCCGACAACTTACAGACGACCACAGGCACACTTTCATTATTCGCAGCAAACTCTAGCCCACGAATAATCTCGTTCATAATAATATTAAAATCTTCTTCGGTGTCTTTTGCTTCTGCTCCATAATCCAAAACCGATGCCACATTATAATCGTACAGTTCCTGGATCGTTTCTTTAGAGCGCAACAAAGTCGTTCCCCCACAAAACTGTTGAAAAATCGTCCGTTCGACCGCTGCTTTGGCAAAAGGTAACTTCCATTTGACGGCAGTCACTCCTAACTTAGAACCGATATTAACTAACCACGATTGGTTCATCATACGAAACAGCCAAGCAGTCTCTTTTAGCTCTTGATCGGACTTGCGAGCAAAGGCAATTTCTGTATCGCTAAAGTCGATGCTACTCTTCGTCGTCGTAGCTGGCAGATTTGCCTTCTTAATGTCATTCATCAAGTCATTGTTCACTTTTCGTACGGGTTCGCCTACACGCTTCATGTGTCTTTACTTTTTTGTTCAAATGCGTTTTGTGGGGGACGATAAGAAGGTTGTTATCTACAGTTATAGTTTGTATTCAGCTTGCTCAAAATTAGCTACACATTTCACCATATTTTAGTAAAGCTTAGCCTCGTAAAGTGAAAAACTCATCAAAATTAGGCTTCAATGTTGAAATAGTCTAACATCTAACGTCTTTCCCGTTCCAAATCCGCCACGACGCTTCTGCCTGTAAATATAACATC
>CAYLPW010000122.1:0-5707 GCA_964385665.1 uncultured Saprospiraceae bacterium | reverse complement strand
AACGTCTTTCCCGTTCCAAATCCGCCACGACGCTTCTGCCTGTAAATATAACATCTTCAAGCCATTCATGATCGACGCGCCCTGTTTTTTTCCTTGTTGTAGGAATAAAGTTTTTTCTGGATTGTAGACTAAGTCATAGAGGTAGTGTCCAGCATTTAGAGCATGATACGGCAAGTCGGGAGCAGTATTAATATGTGGTGACATCCCCAACGGTGTTGTATTGATAATTAAGGAATGTCCCAAAATGACTCCTTCATTGATGTCCGTATAAATCAGATCTCCCTTTTGTCGGCTGCGCGATACTTTTTGATAGGGAATATTTAGTTTTTCCAACACATAAAATATGGCCTGCGCAGCGCCTCCGTTTCCCAGCACTAAAGCACGTAGTAGTGGTTTTTTCGTTGCTCCAATTAGCTCTTTTAACGACTCTTCAAACCCAATCGCATCTGTGTTGTGTCCAATACGTTTTCCGTCTTTAAATTGAATCGTATTGACGGCACCAATTCGTTGCGCGCCCTCTGACAATTCATCTAGGTAAGCAATGACCGACTGTTTGTAAGGCAGCGTGACGTTCATCCCCTTGAGGTTGGGATACTGTTCCCATTTGGTAGGCAGTTCTTCAATGCTACTGATCGGCATCGCGATATAGTGACTGTTGGCTATACCTTCTCGCTCAAACTTTTCGTTGAAATAGGGTGGCGAAAAGGTGTGCGACAATGGATAACCAATGAGCGCGTAAAGGTGTTTTACTGTAGATGGATCGTTCAAAAGTGCCATAAATCATCGTAGTTACTGCGCACAAAAAACAGAAATTTTCGCAATTTTGTGTAGTTGCATCAAAACACGCGCTCAAAATTAACCTTTATAGCGGTTAACTACTTTTAAAACTCTTATCACAATCTCTAACTCGATTTATGAAAAACATACTCACTAGTCTTTTATTTCTACTAAGCGTCACACTTTCCGCTCAAACGATGGAAGACGTGGAACGCTATTTTACTTTTTTCAACAACCAACATGTTGCGGTCAATAATCTGGCGATGCAGTACTTGCAATATTCCGTACACAGTACAGATATGAACCTGATTGAAAACAAGCGACAAGGTGTCATCAAACAACTGAAAGAAAGCATTACAGCAGTAGAGGCAGTACCGAATATAGCAGCCGACGACCAATTGAAGCCAACTGCTCTGGAAGTCTTCCGTTCGTTCTTGAGTTCTTTTGAAATGGACTTCGTCAAAGTCCTCCAACTGAAAGCCAACAGCCAATCTTCTTACGAGTCGATGGAAGCCTACTTTGCCTCTCGAAAAGAAGCCGAAGCCAAAGTCGATGAAGCTGCCAATCGCTATTTGGAAGCCCAAAAAGCATTTGCGGAGAAACACAGTATTCAGCTACAACTAGCCGAAGAAAATCAAGATGTGCAAGATTTGAATCGCTTGAACAACTACCACCAAGCCATCTTTATGCGCTACTTCAAAGTCTTGATGCGCAATGCTGAATTTACAGAAGCTTTGAATGCCCAAGATGCCACAGCGATTGCCGAGGCTCGAAAAGTGCTATTGACGGAGAGCGAAGCACAACTTAAACGTTTGGAAGCGATGCCAGCTTTTCAGGAGGAAGCGGTCTACAAGCCTGCTGCTGTTGAATTGGTGACAGCGATTCGTGATTTAGCAAAAACCGACTACCTGAAATTGGAACAAATTATGAGCAAAGCAGCTACCGAACGGACGCAGGAAGATGCCAATGAATTCAATACGCTCGTCCAAGGCTTGCAAACGAAAATTATGCCGTTGAATGAAAAGGCAAATCAGCAAGGCAATGAGTTACTGAAGCAATATGTGCCGAAGCCGAGGATGACGAAAAGTTTGTAGAAGCTATTAGCCTTCAGCTATTGGCTATTGGCTATTGGCTTGTTCAGCTGGTGGCTAACTTCTGCACACTTTACTCTATTGTAGTGTTATTTTGCCGATTCGCTTAGTGTACTTTGTGTAAACCTTCGCGCGCTTGCGGTTAACTACAAATTCAACTTTAAACAACACATGAAACACCTACTTTTCCTATTTGCTGTTGCCTTTTTTCTATTTGCTTGTGGAAACAAAACAGCTGGGACATCGACTACTGAAAAGGGAGAAAAGACTGACGCACCACAGCAGCAACTTCATTTCAAGGGCGATGGACAGAAAATTGTTCTAGTCAGTGGCGACGAAGAATATCGCTCTGAAGAAGCCTTGCCTCAGTTGGCGCGTATCCTGAATACTCATCATGGTTTCGATTGCACGGTATTGTTTGCACAGCATCCTGATACATTGGGCATCGTCAATCCAAACTACACCAAAAATATACCTGGTTTGGAAGCATTGGCAGACGCCGACTTGATGATCCTGTTTACGCGTTTTCGGGAACTTCCCAATGAGCAGATGCAACACATTGAAGATTATCTATCCACTGGCAAACCGTTGATTGGTATTCGTACCGCCACGCATGCTTTTCGCTTCACCGATTCGACCCATCAATGGAAGCATTGGGGCAACTACTCCAAAGAGGAAGGCTGGGAAGGTGGCTTTGGTCGATTGGTTTTGGGCGAACGTTGGCACACGCATCATGGTCATCACAAATACCAAAGTACACGAGGCATTATTGAAAAAGAACATCCGATCACAAAAGGTATCGAGAGCGGAGCGATTTGGGGATCGACAGATGTATATGGCGTTCGATTGCCTTTGCCTGGTGATACGCAACCAATTGTTTATGGTCAAGTCGTTGATAGTGAAGGCGAGTATGATGAAGACGATCTGTATTATGGAATGCGCGAAAGTGATACAAAAGTTGCCACTACGAATCCTGCTGCTAAAAATGCTTATGATCCGAACGATCCGATGATGCCGATTGCGTGGATCAAAAGTTATCAGTTGCCAAATAGTGAAAAAGCGGGTCAAGCGTTTACGTCCACGATTGGTTCTTCTAGTGATTTGATGAATGCGAGTGTACGTCGTCTGTTCGTCAATGCAACTTATCATTTATTGGGTAGCAAAGTGCCAGAAGCTGCCACAGTCGATCTGGTAGGCGATTATCAACCAACACCTTACGCCTTTCGCAGCGATGATTACTGGCACGAACAACATTTGAAGATTGCTGATTTATGATTTTTGGATGCGTCAATCAGTGAAATAAACGATCTCCTATCTATTTTCGTTAAAATGCTATTAAGTTTGTGACGTGCTTCTCACTTTTTGAGGGAAAACGTGTTTTGCTGATGTATGATCTCCTCTATTTAAAAAATTTAATGACAAATGAAGTATACGTTGCTATTCTTATTGACTGCTATTCTGACTACAGCTACTGTTCAAACGGCTAGTGCACAGGACAATAAAAATATGTGGAAGACCTTAGGGAAGATCACGTTTAAAAAACAATATGATGAAATGTTGGGCTTCAAAGTTGATGTACCTGTTTTCAGCGAAGATGTCCAAAAATTTGAGGGGAAAGAAATCACGATCAAAGGGTACATTATTCCAGTAGAAGGGTACAAGGGACACAAGGAATTTATCTTTTCTGCTTTCCCTTACAATATGTGTTTTTTCTGTGGAGGTGCGGGACCAGAAACCGTCATGGAAGTCTATGCGGAAGAAGAAGTGGAATATACGGCAGAAGCGGTTTATTTGACTGGTAAGTTAGAGTTGAATGACAGTGATATTAATCGTTTGATGTATGCATTAGTGGATGCCAAGATGGCGAAGAAGCAGCCGAGTAATTAACTGTAGGTGATATTCTGATCTAATACAACAACATATGACATATTTAAGAATAGAATCAGGCGTAGATGTCAATATGCAAGATGTATTGGTGGCTGTAGATAAGTTAGATACACCAGATCTGGAGAACTTTTTTGAGCAGATTGCGACTCTCGTCGTGCAACGAAAAACAGCTACATCCGATGATAGAGAAGCAACACTTTTAGCTAAGATCAAATCATCTGTTCTAGCAGAACATATTCAGGTGGAGTATGAAAGATTGTATGAAAAGTTGAAAGAAGAGACCATTAATGAAGAAGAGTATCAACGATTAAATGTTCTCTTACAACAGATAGAGCAACAAGGTGTCGAACGTCTAAAATATCTGATCGAATTGTCTAAGCTAAAAGATAAATCGCTTACTCAAATGATGGAAGAATTGAATATAGATACGGTAACGCCTGTACTTCATGGCTGACTTTAGGTTGAATTCTTTGAGTTATCAATTCGCCTAGCTCGCTAATTTTGACCCTCAAACAACCTATTCTCTCCCAAGCTGTTCTCTCCAAAGTATAACTTTCACCTCAATCTGAAAGAAGCTTGATAAGAACTAGCTCTTTTGGTAGAATGAGCTATTTCACCTTATTTATGGAGCAGAAAAGTAACAACATAGATTGGCGACTACTCGGTCGAGTACTGAAAGAAGCGATGCCGTATCGTACTGTTTTTATCGCCGCCACTCTGTTAGCCCTGCTAGTTGCTCCTGTTGCAACATTTCGTCCCGTTTTGATACAAAAAATGGTGGATGATTATGTTTTTCAAAATGACATCGAAGGACTGTACAAAATAACAGCGATCATCGTTGGAGTCTTGTTTTTGGAAGGTATCGTTCGCTATGCATTTATCTTCACGACGCGTTGGTTGGGGCAGTCGGTCATCAAGGATTTACGGGTGCGTGTGTTTAAGCATTTGACGAGTCTAAAACTGACTTATTTTGACCGAACGCCCATCGGAACCTCCACGACGCGCACGATCAATGATATTGAAAAGATCAATGATATTTTTGCAGCTGGTATCATCAACATTGTTGCCGATTTATTGACGATGATCGTCGTATTAGGGGTGATGTTTTATTATAGTTGGGAACTAACAGTCATCTGTTTGACGACGATGCCTTTTTTGATAATTGCGACCTATATTTTTAAGGAAAAAGTCAAAGTGGCATACCAAAAAGTGCGGACACAGATCACGCGTATGAATGCGTTTTTGCAAGAGCACATCACAGGCATGCGTACTGTTCAAATCTTCAACGCCGAAAAGAAGGAACGCCAGAAATTCAGAACCATCAATCGCGACTACACAAGAGCAAATCTGGATGCCATTCTATATTATGCGATCTTCTTTCCAGTGGTCGAAATTGTGTCGGCAGTTGCATTGGGTTTGATGGTGTGGTTCGGGGCGCGACAGACCTTGAGTGGTGATGTCACGTTGGGTATTTTAATTGCTTTTCCCTTGTATCTCAATTTGCTGACTCGCCCACTACGACAATTGGCGGACCGCTTCAATACCTTACAAATGGGACTAGTAGCAGCACAGCGCGTTTTTGATACTCTAGATCGACAGCAGTTTATTGAAAATACGGGTACGCATACGACTAAGAAGCTAAAGGGGAAAATTGAGTTTAAAAAAGCTTGGTTTGCTTATACTGCAAAGGATTATGTGCTTAAGGACATTGACTTTACGGTACAACCGGGTGAAACCTTGGCGATTGTAGGGAGTACTGGTTCCGGTAAATCGACCATCATTAATATTCTGACGCGCTTGTATGAGTTGAACAAAGGAACGATTGAAGTCGATGGGGTCAACATTCGTGACTATGAGTTAGATGCGTTTCGACAACGCTTAGCAATTGTGTTACAAGACGTATTTCTATTTTCTGGCTCTGTGTTGGACAATATTACCTTACGCAATGAGCA
>CAYLPW010000121.1:0-14423 GCA_964385665.1 uncultured Saprospiraceae bacterium | reverse complement strand
TTGGCTACCGATATTTTATCCCGATGGAATAGGTAACATATCCTATCTCGTAGAGATTATAGATCGGCAGCCAATTTAATAAGCAGCGTATTTCATCCCGATAGCTTTCGGGATCAGGATGACACCCAATTTTAGTAGACAAGTGTACAATATTAGTCTTTTGTATAGCTCTTAGAAGCAGTACCTTTAAAGTATCAAATCTTATTGATACCTTAGCCATATGAACTTCCTGACACTCGAAAATATCAGCAAAAGCTACGGCGAAAAAGTCCTCTTTGACAACATTAATTTGCAAATTAATGAAGGGCAAAAAGTGGCATTGGTAGCGAAAAATGGATCGGGCAAAACGAGTTTGTTGCGCGTCATTGCAGGCATGGAAGCGTCGGAAGGCGTGAATAGTCGCATTTTGATTAAGAAAGGATCGCGCATAGGTTGGTTGCCACAAGATCCTGAATTTCAGGCTGGTGCAACGATTTTAGAAGCGGTCTTGAATTCAGACGATCCAAAGATACAAGCGATTCGGCAGCACGAAGAAGCCTTGTTGCTCAATAAGACCGAATTGCTACAACAGTCTGTGCAGCGACTCGAAGAACTAAAGGCATGGAACATAGAAGCGCGGATCAAATCCATTCTTTTCAAACTCAATATCAAACAACTCGATCAAAAAGTTGATGAACTTTCTGGTGGACAGAAGAAGCGATTGGCACTGGCGAAGTTGATGATTGAAGAGCCAGAGTTTTTGATTTTGGATGAGCCGACCAACCATTTGGATTTGGATATGATCGAATGGCTAGAAGAATATTTGCAGCAGTCGAATTTGACGCTATTTATGGTGACGCATGATCGCTATTTTTTGGAAGTGGTGTGCGATACGATTCTGGAGTTGGATAGAGGAATGCTGTATAAGTACAATGGTAGTTACAGTGCTTTTCTGGAGAAACGCAACTCCAGGCTGGAGAATGAAGCTACCACTTTAGACCGCACTAAAAAACTCATGAAACGCGAGCTGGAATGGGTGCGCCGAATGCCGAAAGCACGCGGCACGAAAGCCAAGTCACGCGTTGATAACTTTTATGACATCAAAGAGCGTGCGGAGAAGAAGTTGGACGATCAAGAGATTAGTATTGACATCAAAGGGGCGCGATTGGGCAGTAAAATTGTGGAATTCCATGATGTGAGCAAGCGATACGATGAGTTGGTGTTAGTGGATGGTTTTACGTATAAGTTTCAGAAGAATGAGCGCATTGGTATCGTGGGTCCAAACGGCGTTGGAAAATCCACTTTCCTGAACTTAATGACTAAGCAACTGCGTCCCGATACTGGTACAGTGGTTATCGGCGGCACGGTGCAATTTGGCTACTATACACAAGGTGGCATTCAAATCAAGGATGACAAACGTGTCATTGATGTCATCACGGACATTGCGGAATATATTCCATTGGAGAAGGGCCAGAAGATGTCGGCAGCCGCTCTGCTGGAGCGATTTTTGTTTAGCCGCAAACAGCAACAAGTCTATGTCTCGCAGTTGAGTGGTGGCGAGCGTCGTCGCTTGTATCTATTGACTGTTTTGATGGAAAATCCCAACTTTTTGATTCTCGATGAGCCGACGAACGATTTGGACATCATGACGCTGAATGTGTTAGAAGATTTTCTGCTGCAATTTCCTGGCGTCGTCGTCATGGTGTCGCACGACCGCTATTTTATGGATAAATTGGTCGATCATTTGTTTGTCTTTGAAGGCGAAGGTAAGATTCGGGACTTTCCAGGGCACTATACCGACTATCGAAGAGTGCAGCAGCAAGAAGAACTGGAACAACGCCGCACCGAATCAGACACACCATCTACAAAAGAAAAGAAGCCCAAATCCAAAGATACCAGCACCAACTTGACGTATGAACAACGCAAGGTGTTGAAGCGTGTCGAAAAGAAGATTGAGCAGTTGGAAGAGAAGAAAAAGGAACTGTCCAATCAATTTAACAATCCAGCACTGACACCCGAGCAGATTGAGCAATTGTCGATTGAATTGGGCGCGTTGAATGAGGAACTGGAGGAGAAGGAAATGGAGTGGATGGAGCTGGTGGAGTTGGCATGATGCTAAATGATTATTTCTCCAAGTCTAGTTGTATCTTAATTTTCTCTTCAATCTTTTTAATGTCTGCCTCTTTTGCCACATCTAATCTATTTAAGAATCTCAATTCGCTTACTGTAGTTAATTGATCAACCATTGCCTTACTTGTTCTATTGCCCACCTGAATTTTCGTCTCACTCGGATATATCTTAGAAACTTGAGAACTCAGTGGAACAACTTGATATCTTCTCAAATACTTATTCGAAGTATCATTACTAACTATAACAGCAGGACGCTTTTTTCTTATTTCCTGCCCTATAGACGGGTCAAAATTTATCCACCAGATTTCACCACGCTTTTTCATAGTTCATCTGAATTGAGAGTTCCTTCAATCCATTCGAATGCAGCTGCTTCACGCTCTGCGTCTGCTGCCATTTCTTGGTAGCCTAGCTCAATAGACGAATCATCGGATGTAGCTTCTCCTACTAATTTCGTCTGTAAGAATTCATATATATTCCACAGTACTTGACCCTGCTGTTGGTCAATTAAGCGGATCAATTGTAGCTTCATTTCTGCATCGCTCATATCACCTTTTTTTAAAAACACTATGTCTGGGAAAACGTAAAAATATAGAAATATATCTAAATTTTGACAACTTTTCTTTCTCTTTGTCTCACCTACAAATAGTTTTTCTACGCATCTACTTCATAAAAGCATGATTACACTTCTACATCAACTCAAACAGCGATTCTAAACTTCGCCAACTAATAAATTGTCCGTCTTTAACGATCAAATCTTTGTCACCTCCGTACACGACAACAGAAGATAGCATATCCACTTTCGCCACCTTTTGCCAATATCGCAGATTATCGAAATAAGAGGTGTGCAGCGTAGCACCTGACTTCATTTCTATGGGGAGCAGGACTCCTGCTTTATCAACGACTATATCTACCTCCCGCTTCGTTTTGTCCTGCCAAAAGTGATAAGGATGTTTCTTTCCTTGATTGAATTGGTACTTGATTAGCTCGTTCAAAATAAAGTTTTCAAATAAATTACCAATGAGATAATGCGTAGTTAATTGCTGCGTGGACTCTATCCCTAGCAACGAACAAGCTACACCTGTATCATAAAAATAGAGCTTTGGTGATTTAATAATACGTTTGTTAAAATTAGTGTGATAAGGTTGAAGAAAATGTATGATATAGCTAGCTTCCAAAATAGATAGCCAAGAGCGTACCGTATTTGGACTAATCCCAGTATCATTAGCCAACGTATTCATATTTAGCGGTTGTCCGATACGTCC
Source organism: uncultured Saprospiraceae bacterium (assembly GCA_964385665.1). Taxonomy (GTDB): domain Bacteria; phylum Bacteroidota; class Bacteroidia; order Chitinophagales; family Saprospiraceae; genus JAAUTG01. The sequence continues at coordinate 11,052 of CAYLPW010000121.1, read as the reverse complement.
TGCACAAAGCTTGATGAACTTAGAGAATAGACCGAGATTGTCTATATTTTTGATGAGTCGAACATCCCTTTCTATATAAGTGGTGATATAAGGAGGATAAAAATCGGTTGGTGGGATACTTTTATCGTAAACACGAGGATAAAAGCCTTGAAAAATTAGTTGATGGAAACGATCTAGTGTTATATATGGTTTTAGCTCTTCTAGAGACAATGGCAACAACTTCAGAATGCCTACTCGTCCAGCTAGACTCTGCCCTATTTGTTCTATTAACTGAAAATTCTGAGAGCCTGATAAGATAAAAGTGGCAGATGTACTATCAACGATGCCTTGAATGTAGGAAAATAGTTGGGGGACGCGCTGGACTTCATCTAAAATTGCACCGTCTGGGTAGTTGTTCAAAAAACCTCTAGGATCTTCCTCTGCAATTAAACGAATATCAATATCTTCTAAAGTGACGTATGGTAGTCCTATAGATAAGGATTTGACGAGCGTTGTTTTGCCAGATTGTCTAGGCCCTGTAATGGTGACTACCGGAAAGTAGGTTAATAGTTCTTGAACCTTTGCTTGCAAATGACGATCTATCATGACCCAAAGATACAGAAAATGGACAAATCTGCAATCTGATTAGCCTTTTGTCCATTTAATGAAATTGCACATGATTAGGATAACCTATTGAAGTTCTCTTAGCTGTAGCGATTTTTCTATACTAATAGAGTATCTTACTCCTCTTTCTCCATTCTGTTCAGACAACGTTTTTCGTCTGGAACAGGATGTTAAGGATAGTTAGGATGAACATGATAATGGAGGAGTGAGAGCAAATATCTAAATTTTGCCACAGTCTAACATCTAACGTCTAACGTCTCATATCTAACATCTTCCCTACGGCACTTCCACCACATCCAAAATCTGATTGATAATATCTTCCTGTGTAATATTTTCCGCTTCTGCTTCATAGGTCAGCCCAATTCGGTGGCGCATCACATCATGACAAACACTGCGTACATCTTCGGGAATGACATAGCCGCGTCGTTGTAAAAAGGCATAGGCTTTAGACGCTAGAGCAATATTAATACTGGCGCGAGGCGAACCACCGTAGTTGATGAGTGGACGCAATTGAGCGAGTTGATAATTTTCTGGTTGGCGAGTGGCGAAAACAATGTCTAGAATGTACTGCTCAATCTTTTCGTCCATGTAGACTTTCTTGACCGACTGACGCGCCCGTAAGATATCTTGTGGCTGTACGACTGGCGATACTTTTTGAAAGTCCTCTTGTCCTAAGTTTAGACGAATGATTTTACGCTCTTCCTCTTTGGTCGGATACGTAATCAACACTTTCAACATGAAACGGTCGACTTGTGCTTCTGGCAATGGATAAGTTCCCTCTTGTTCGATAGGATTTTGCGTCGCTAAAACAAGAAACGGCTCAGTCAACTTATATGTCTCTCCACCAATCGTCACTTGTCGTTCTTGCATGGCTTCTAGCAGCGCACTTTGTACTTTAGCTGGCGCTCGGTTGATTTCATCGGCTAAGATGAAGTTAGCAAAAATAGGTCCTTGTCGAACGGTAAATTCATTGCTACGCGGATTGTAGATCATCGTACCGATAATGTCGGCAGGGAGCAGGTCTGGCGTGAACTGAATGCGGTTGAAGTCGGCGTTGACCGCACTGGAAAGTGTTTTAATCGCCAACGTCTTTGCTAGACCAGGCAAACCTTCCAATAAAACGTGGCCACCTGCTAACAAGCCTAACAACAGTCGCTCAATCATATGGTGCTGCCCAACGATGACTTTGGCGGTTTCAGCGGTCAGACGCTCTACAAAAGCACTATCGGCGTATATCTGTTGGTTCAGGGCTTCAATGTCTACTGATTGCATGATTCTCTTTAGATTTAGCTGTCTTGGTCTAAAAATACTTGTCGTAAGTCACGGTGACGCTTCAAGATATTGTATAAAGTCGTTTTGAGTTCATCTATACTCATCGTATCCACTTTATACATCAAATCGGAGGCTTCTCTACTTATATTTTCTCGATACATCCGTTTGTCACGAATGTAGTAATAAACTGCCGCTTCGTGTTTGCAAACGTCCCCCCAATTGTATGGACAAGTACATTCACTTTCTACAATGCGCTGCTCTTCGTCTACTTTAACCATCACATGATAGTCTTCACTACCTACGACTAAGGCTTCAAATTCGCCTTTCTCTACTTGCAGCACTTCTTCGATGTAGTTATTACCGTAATAAGAGCGACCACGCTGCAAAATGGTCTTGTCAATGTAAGCTTCAAAATCGTGTAGCGTCATGGAATAACTTTTAGAACGGTGTAACGCAACAACGTTTCCACAGCAATAAAACAAATAGCTAACAAAACAAAGATGTGAAATTTATCACTATAATTCTTGATGACAGTCGTTTCGATTTCGGTCTTTTCCAATTGGTCGATTTCGTTATAGATGCGCTGCAAGCTTTCATTATCGGTCGCTCTAAAATATTGACCACCTGTCATTTCCGCAATTTGGCGCAGTAGAGCTTCATCTATTTTTACAGTGACCAGTCCAAACCGATAGCGATTGCCAGGCAAACGACCGACTGGCGCGTACGCATTGCCGACTGTTCCGACACCAATGGTATAAACTTTCACATCAAATTCCTGCGCAATTTCTGCTGCTGTGATGGGTTTGATATAGCCAGCATTATTATCCCCATCGGTAAGCAGAATAACCACTTTGCTTTCTGCATCCGATTCTTTCAAGCGATTGACTGCTGTACTCAAGCCCATACCAATCGCCGTACCATCTTCCAATATGCCACACTCCAATTCCGACAACGCGACCTGAATAATATCATGCTCAATGGTTAATGGACTTTGCGTAAACGCTTCACCTGCAAACGCCACCAAACCGATGCGATCATATTCTCGTTTGCTCACAAACTCTGAAGCTACTGACTTACTCACTTCTAAGCGATCTGGTTTAAAGTCCTGTGCTAGCATGCTACTGGATAAATCCATGACCAGGACAATATCAATGCCTTCCGCTTTCACTTCTCGCTCTTCCAACATCGTCTGCGGGCGCGCCAACGCCACCACCAAACTCACAAACGCCAACGCACGCAAAATAGGCAATACCACACGCAATCGACCTCGCCAAGATACCACATCAGACAGAGCTGCCAAACTCGACATTTTGATGCGCACTTCTCGTGCTTGTCGCTTCCGCCACAGTTGCCAACCGACAATCGGTATCAGTAATAAAAGCCCAAAAAATGCTGGATGTACGAATTGAATTCCTTGCCACATACGCGTTGAAAAACGTGAAGAAGAGATGGTTTGTTTTCCATGTAGCGGTAAAGGTAGGAAGAGCTATGCTAAATTTAGTATTCAATGGCTTACGCTCTTCTCGTTTAGATAACTTTTCAGAGGAAAAATTATTGCTAAAATGAAAAAAGCGACATAAAACTAAAGTCTCATATCGCTTCACAAATAAAATTTTCAGTGTATGTGTACAACTTTCCTACTCCACCCGCACCGCTATCGTCTTTAAACTTCCCTCTGTCCGCAAGGTCAAAAAGTAAACGCCACTAGCTAAAGATAACTCACTAGTAGATAGATGCTGCGTATACGACCCAGCTTCATCGTACGTTTGCTGCTGATCCAAAATACGTCGTCCTTCCACATCGGTCAAATAAAGATCGACAACACCTGCCGTTTTCAAATCATAACTAATCGTCACAAAGTCGGCAGTCGGATTGGGAGCTACTGTGAATTGTACATCTTGCTGTAGCACGACTGTTCGATTTTCGATGTCTTGGGCAGTAGGGCTTGCATTCACCAAAAAGAAAGAAACCGTTCCGCTCACCTCGTTCGCAGTTACGACTAGTTCATCGCCACTTGGCGTTTCATCCGCTGGCAGATAAATTAGTGTTTCTACACCTAAGTCAAGTGCTTCGGGCGTTTCAGGATCAGCGTCAAAGTTACGATTGTTGGTGTAACTGACGAAAGTAGCATTGGCTGGATCAGTGATGTCGTAAACGAAAATACCACCGATGCGCTCTAAACCGATTAGCGCATAAACCTTTCCATCGCGCTTCGCAATAGTCACCGCTTCTGGTTCAGGTCCTTTGTCGTCAGAGCGATTCTTTAGCGTATTATTATCGTTGCTGACGTTAAAATTATCAGGGAAACGCTGAGCAGTGATTTGCTCAAAATCATCTCCACTATCGAAAACTAGTTGTCCGTCTGCCGTCCATATACTAAACGAACGCGCTCCATAGGCGTACAATTCGTCATAGTCTCCGTCACCATCTGTGTCACCTAAGGTAGTCGTAATGTTGAGTCGTCCTAAGTTATTGTCGTCTTGTAAGTCCTCTGCGTTGGGGAAAGCAGTTGGGTCTAAATCAAGATCGTTGACGCGCTCTTCTTCTGAAAAGCCATCATAGTCACGAGAATCACCTTCGTTCGCCGTCAATACATACGTTTGACCATCAATATCGACCGTAGCGATACCATCTGGCTGGTACAAACCGAAGACTGGCCAATTGCGAATGTCAATATCATCTGCTCGGTTGCTTGCATCAAAACCGTTGCCTGGCAAACTAAAATCTTTTGTTCCTAATGGAAATGCGCCAATAATCGCAGCTCGATCAATGTCAATTACGACAATTGCATTATTTTCTTGTAGGGCGACAAAAGCGGTTTTGTCATCTTCAGAAACAGCAATGAACTCAGGTTCAGCATCCTGTGCGACAGTAGCACCAGGACCAAAAATACGTACGCCTGCTGCTTCGATACGAGACTGGAAGCGATTAAATTTAGAAAAGGTGATTGTTTTGACCTTACCATTGGTGATGTCAATGATAGAAACGGAGCCTTCTGGATCAATGGTGTAATCATCGTTGGGTTCGCCCTCATTGGCTACCAAAACTTTTGTTCCGTCATTGGTAAATGTCAACATATCTGGTAAAAAACCGACCTCGACTTGTGCTAAAAAGTTACCCTCTACGTCGAAGAAGACCACACTACCCTTATCGTCTACTTCCTCCCCTTCTGAAGCGACTGCAATCAATCCATTTGCTGAAGCGACGCTATTGACTCCAGCACCAAATGCAGATAAGTCAATTTCTGCAATCAATTGTGGATTAGTAGGATCATCAATATTCAAAATGCCAACTGAATTCGCATCAGCGTTGGTGAATAGAACTCGACCTTCTGTTTTGTCGTAGGCGACTACTTCTGCTGCTCCTTCGTCAAAAATACCTGTCGCATACGTCCCAATAGGCGTTAAGTCAAAATCTGACTGGGCAAAACCGATACTACTAGATAGTAGGAAGCAAAAAATGACTGCTCCCTTTTGAAGTAAAAAATTGCTGAATGTCATATTAAGGTGTTTAAGTTTAAAAAACGATTCAGCAAAAATAAATAGGGGGCTACCGGATGCATTGCATTCTATCGGTTAACGCTATATTATTTTTATAAGAACTGTGTGTTATGAAGATGATCTATAATTTTCTATAAAAAATCTGTATCTCAAATTGGCTTTCTGTGCTTCCGATTTCAGCTACAAAAGAGTTTGTATATTTGTACTGATTTGAAACAAACAAAATGCAAGCAGTAGATAACATTTATTCCTTCTTTCGCCACTTCCTACTAGGACTTGTCAAACACTACGAAGCCGTCGAATTCCTGTGGATGCACAAACTATGGAAAGGCATCTTGAAGTATGGCTGGCTAAGTCGCGCCTTGATTTTTGCTGCTCTTTTTTTAGGCGTCAAGTATTTTAGTGTGCTTTCTGATTGGATCAGTTCGACTGCTGATGCTCCTTGGCAGGCGAGTAGTTTGATGAGTTTGGGACAAAGTAGCCTTCAGTTTTTTAATGAGAACGTATGGAGCGTATTTGACGGCAGTCGAAAGTACATTATTCTTGTCTTGACAGAAGTGATCACGTTTCACATGATTCGGTCGACCTTTAGTATTGTTACAGGACAGGCACAAGACAAGAGTTTTAAAGCGTTCGTGGATGCCCAAATCCGAATGATAAAAATTGCTGCTTTCTCTTGGGCGATGGAACTGGTGGCTGGAATTTTGCTGGGGATAGCGTTAGGACTATTGAATATTGAATTCTTGGAAAGTACACTTCTGTTTTTTGTTGCTTGCTTCTTTTTGGGTTTCGCGCTCATCGACAATTTCTTCGAACAGTACGAATTAGACATCAAAAATAGCTACAAAAAAAGCATAGATATAGCGGGTGCAGCAGTAGCGTTAGGATTAATCTTTAATGGCTTGCTTTACATTCCATTGATTGGTGCTATTCTAGCTCCTTGTGTCGGAGGTGTAGCAGCAGCCTTGTTATTAGCAGACTTGATGCGAAAAGGCGAGGTGGATACGGCAGTACCAGAAGTTGAATTAGTAGTAGATGCTAACTAAAAAAGGCAATCTCCAAATTGAAGATTGCCCAATCACTCTCACTAGTTTTGAAACTTAAAGCCGTTATCTGCTGCAATGATATACTTATTTTTTTATAATATGTTTCTGTTGCATACGTATTTGCCTATTTTTCACTGTTTTAGGTAGTTTTTCTAAATAATTTTGGTAAGATTTTGTAGGATAGATAGGTTAGTGCATCATCAATAGAGATATGTATCTTCTGTTAAATCTATAAACATGTACTACACCCTACCCTACTAAAGCTGGTCTAGCACTTACTGATCTAGTCGCTTATCTTACGGAACACCGATGTACGAAAAGAGAATAGACTACAGAAGGTATTGTGACCAACTCACCGATTTAGAGCTTGTCGAGAGTAAGGATTTGTCTACTAATGACTAAGACTTTCTCCCTATCGCATAGCAACAAAACCTTTATTACACTTCTTTGTAAATTGAGGAGAAAACTGGCATGTTCCTACCCGACGCGAACGTGTTCAGAATGATTAATCGCAGTTCAAATCTGCCTTTGATACCTTGTCATTATTCGGAAAGCAGTTGCCCGATAGAACAGATTTAGGTACATAGCGATCAATATTAGGATCGTATAGCGAGTGCGCTAAAAATTCCTCCAAAGCTTCGATTTCTTCTTCCGTCATATTGAGTGCCTTGAACTGTGGTGCGATCTGTGCAGCTGGTACATTCGCATTTTCTGGTACTGCCTCTACGAAGTAGTCAATTGCCTCGCGCAGGGAGTGCATACTGCTACCATGGAAGAGAAAAGGTGCTTCTTTTAAGTTGTACAGTTGAGGTACTTTGAACTTGTATTCGTCTTCTGCTCTGCCTGTAAAGTCCGCACGTCCTAAGTTACGCGAGTCGTTTTCTGAAGTACGAACCACACCGTCCAACTCGTACAAGTCTTTCACTCCAATGGCATAAAATTCATTGGCGTTAAGAGCAGGTCCTTTATGGCATTTGTAGCAGCCTGCCTTCGTAAAAAACAATAGTGCGCCCTGCTTCTCCTGATCGGTCATGGCGTCTTCCTCCCCATTTAACCAAAGCTGATAAGGTGATTGATTCGTCAGAAGTGTACGCAGATAAGCAGATAGAGCAAAACTAGCAGTGACACGAGTGTAGCGTTCTTCTTTGGGGAAGTCAGAGAATGCAATATCGAAGTAGTCTTTATAGCCCAATTCAGTCATCAGTTCTTCATTGATAACCATACGATGCAGCTCTGTACCTTCTATATTTTGGGCTTCTAGTCCTTGTAGTCCTAAATGATTGGTTGATGTGATACCTGTCCATAATTCTTCTGTTCCTACATTATTATCGAACGAACCGAATCGTCCACTCCACATCGAATTAGTAACATAAGCAACATTGAGCATACTGAGTGGGCGTGCGCCTTGTGCATCTACGGTTTCAGGATCGTAGGTTGTTAAAAGATCTCGTCCTTCACCATTGCTGCCAAAACCAAATGCGCCATCGGCTACACCTTGTATACGACCAGCAGTAAAAGCAGCAGAAGGAATGTGGCAAGAGGAACAAGAGTAGGTATTATTATTAGTGGAATCATTGGCATGACGCGCGATCCCTGTTTCGTAGAATAGCATACGTCCTAAAGCCACTTTTTGGCGATTGAGTGGATTGGCTGGATCTTGTGGAATGTTTTGGTAGTCGGTTTCGCTTGGTAGCATATAGTGAGCGATACTACCAGTCGGCGATATATTGCGCAGTCGGCGTTTCAACTGAATGTCTAGCGGATTCGTCAGTGTGTCTTCTGTACAAGCACTTAAAAAAGCAAGTGCGAGTACTACACAAGTTAATCTTCGTAGTAAAACGTTCATTTCTTAACACTGGGTCGTTAGTAGTAACCAACAATTGACTGATCAGTCGTCATATACAGACCAATGAGATTGTTGTAATTTTTCACAAAGTTCAATATGGGTATTTGTCACGCGTAGCTTACCGTCAATCATCAACTTATTCAATCAAGATGGGATTGATTATTTTTCGTTTCTTCCTTTATGCAGCAAATTTAGCGAAAAAGCTGAGACGCTTAAACAATATAGAGACTAACTTTTATCATCTATCTCGTTTTGATGGATTTAAATATATCTTTTTCGATACATCTATCCGCCAGATGCTTTTGTCTTTGTATAACCTTCTGCTTTCAACAAATCGACGATTTTATCTCTAAAATTACCTTGCACCAATATCTCGCCATCCTTCGCGCTGCCACCGACACCACATTTAGTTTTCAGCAGCTTTCCTAAGCTTTTTAGATCGTCATCATTGCCGATAAACCCTGTCACTAAAGTTACTTCTTTTCCTCTTCTTTTCTTACGGTCAATGAGGACTCGAAGTTGCTGTTGGTCGGCATCAATTGTTTCTTGCTCTTGATTTTCTTCGTAATTGTAGTCGTAATTGTCATTGGTTGAGTAGACGACGCCAATTCTATTTTTCTTTTTGGACATTGTTTCTTTTTTAGATGTGAGATCGTTCGCTACGCTCTCTTTGATATATGATCCCGAAAGCTTTCGGGATGAGACTACCTCTGTGTTTAGCCTAAATTCAGTGATAGCAGCTTTTATTTCTCCTTTTATACAAACATGGTGGTAGGTTTGTTTGAAAACTAGGGCTTGGTGGAAAACCAAACCCTAGCACTGCGTTTAGCAACAAGCACTGTTGGCTGCACAGCAATCGCTATTGCTAGTGTTAGCACAGCAGTTTGTTCCTAATAATTGACTTAAAAATGAACGAATCATAATAAAAGATTTAAAAATGAATGAATTATTGATCGCAATATTACGATCAAATTGGATAAAAAAATTTGAACAAGAAATTGAACATGCCTTTTGAAAGTAGTTAATCGCAATAATACGATTAACGTAAGCAAAAAAAGATCGCTTGCTAACAACAGCTTCTCATTTTGCTGAATAATTGAGCGAAAATACCTTGCATATTGCTACAACAGTTCGTATCCAAACAATAACAAACGGACGTTCCTTCTGTATTTCCCTGCACAATACCAGCCGCTTTCAATTCTCTTAGATGCTGCGATACCGTACTTTGTGATAGGGGCAGTTCTTCCACTATATCACCGCACACACAAGCTCCTCGCTCCATCAAGTACTCCACAATCGCAATGCGTGCAGGATGAGCTAATGCCTTTGCATAGGTAGCTAATTGATTTTGCTGTGGAGTGAATAATGTGGATTTAGATTTTCCCATTCAGAAAATATAGTTTCATTTATCTATCGCAATATTACGATTAATTGATTGAATTTACAAATCCAGTCTACATTGAATTGATATTTTACCGTATTCTAATCCGTTTCGCGCGTAATTGTCCGCCAAGGAGAGCGACGCTGATGCTGCCGAATCATACGCCAAACGAAGAACATGGAAGCATATAACAACACAATGGAAATCAGCATCAGCCACTCTGACTCTTGCTGAATTAGAAAAAGGTTGTAGAAGCCATGTAGAACAACAGTGTACAAAAATCCGATACCTAAAAGCGTCCATTTTTGCTGCGGTCTAAACTTGGCGAAGCCAGCAAAGTAGCCCAATACGATCGCATACACACCATGAGCAGGGACGGCAGTAAAGGCACGTCCCCAAGTATCCGACCACCCAAATTGCTGCACGTAAATGAGGTTTTCTGCCATCGCGAAACCCATACCGATCATGACGGCATAGACAATGCCATCGAAAGGTTCATCGAAGAATTCTTGGCGGAAGGGATAGACAAAAAAAATGATAAACTTGAGTAGTTCTTCGGTGAACGCAACAACGAGAAACGCAACAAATACGGTCAACCAGAAATTATCAGATTGATACCAACCAATTTCTGCCGCTTGTGCTTGCAGCAGTCGCCCTGGAATTGTAATCAGCGCACCTAATACAAAGCAAATCACCAACGGCAGCGGCTTCTCTCGCTCATATTTGTCTTGCCAATAAATGAATGCTGCAATCAACAAACTTGGTACAATTGCTATAAAAAATCCCCAAACGCCCATAGTTGTAGCTTCCTTTTAGATCAGAACATAGATACGAATACTGATGTGCTGTCGGGAAGATAGATAGAATTTGGGAAATTCCGTTGAAGTCATGCCGTGACTGTTAGTCGCGGCGTGACAGATGTTGCTGTTTATTCCGCCAATCCGAATAATTCCAAGACAACCAGCTCCCTTTTGCGATGCGTTGCTCAAATCGTTTTCGTTTTCTCCGAAGTCGTTTTGTAATGTCATCTATATCTTCCTCTGCCGCCATCATGGAATTATTGTTCAATAGCTTCTTCCATTCTCGCTCCAGTACAAACAGGTTTTTATCGGACACCTTTTCTATCAAAAAATAAGTATCAACGCCACTTTTATAATGCGCCAAATTGTACTTTGTAATGAATACATCCCAGTTAATACAACAAACGACAATCCACACACAGTAAGACGCTAATGCATTGGTTCTCAATACGTAGAATAAGTTCTTTTTGTCTTTAATTTTGAAGACAAGTGTCAACAATCCGAAGAGTACTAAAGCTAGAAAAATGAAAACACCAATCCGTTTGTACGCCAGCTGATAATGCTCCACATAGCGGATATTCCGAACAGCAACGGAAAGCGCGAG
>CAYLPW010000120.1:0-14493 GCA_964385665.1 uncultured Saprospiraceae bacterium | reverse complement strand
GAAAGAGCCGTAATTTGCGGATCGCGTGGAGCGTTCCACTGCATATAAATGACGACGGAGAAGGCAAGCATCATGATGAGTCCTACGGCGACGAGTATCCATCTTTTCCAGGCGAAACCTTCAAGCGGAATTGGCTTTTCTAACACGGCTACCGAAACAGTAGTTAACCCTAAACCAGCAATCGACCACAACGGCATATAGTTGCCTTCCCATCCAAATTTGCCAAAATAGTGGAGCAAAGTGTAGGGAAATATTTCAACGTAAGAACTGAAAAGAATAGACAGAAACTGCAAGGGTTTTTCCAAAATAAAAGACAGTTGCGCCATTGGATCAACGCCAGGATTGAGTTGCTTATCGACTCGAAAGTCAGGATGATAGTCGTCGTATGGAATGAATAAATCGCCAGCTACATCCGACCACCACAACAGCAACAAGGCATGAAAAACAAGCAGTCCAATATTGATTCCAATAAATAGCATTTTACTCTTCCATTTATGAACTGGAATCAACCAAGCCAACAAAAAAATAGGGGCATACACGACTTTACTCAACGTAATGATGGCGGAGAGAAGGACTAACCACAGATGCTGCCCTCGTAAATCTTTATTGGAAAAGGACAAGCGCAATAAATAAGCAGTCAGCAAGAAGCAAAAGGCATTCGTGACGGCATCTGCATTGATACCAGCGTGGAATACTAAAGAAGCTGGCAATAAAGCTAAAGTAGTAACTGTCCGTTGATGAAACGGTAACAACTGAATGGCACACGCAACCAGAACGACCCAAACCAACAAGTTCGCCAAACGCGCTAAATACAATAAATACAGCGGTTTCAACTTCATTTTTTTCCCTACCCAAAGCATGGCAGCTTGTGGCAAATAAGGAATAGGTAAATAGTAGGCTACATTGGGAAAGTCTACAAAAGTGGTGGATGCAGCGTTTAGTTCGAGTTGCTGCGCCTGTTGCCAAATCGCTTCGTCAACTTTAGCACTTTTATCATACCGTAGGTAGCGAAACGTCTGTGCCAGTTCATGTAGCGACTGCGGCAACTCTCCCCCAAATCGCTGATCGGTTGTCTTTTCTCCCATCCAATAACCTTCCGAAACATGATACGCGCGATAGAAATGATGTGCTTCGTCGGGTGCTTGAAAAGGGGGAATTAGGAAGGTATAGATGCTGCCGAACAGAAGCGACAAGAACAAAAAATATTGAATAGGGGAAGACATCAAATGAGCAGATTAGGAGGACTACGTTAAAGTTGATGATTGGTATTCAGCTATCTGTGAAATCGTCTACTATCTAACGTCTAAAATCTATCGTCTAAAACCTTTAAATCGCATTAATAATACTCCCATCTGGCAACAATTCCAGATCAATCGCTTTAGAATTAGCAGCGTCGTAAGCGTCATCTGCTGCATTCCCAAAGCCTGTCACCACATAGATCATCCAGTCGTCTTCGATGGTTGCTACAGACTGCGTCAAAACACTGCCATCGGTAAAAGTGCCAGCAATGGCTTTTTTGGCGATAAATGTGCCATCTGGTTCAAAGGTCACCAACATGTACCGATAGTTCATTAGACCAGCGCGCCAGTAGACGATCGCATGAAATGCGTCCGTTTTTGGAATGCGAAAACAAGGAACGTACTCAACAAATTCGGCTTCTTCTTCGCCTTCCTCTATATCTGTCTCTAGTGGTTGAATGAATTTTTCAATCACCAAAGGCGGAAGCGGTTCGTTTTGTTGACTAAAAATATGATGCGTCTCCTCACCGATATTGATGGGTAGTTCGATAGTGGGAAAATATTCTAGGAAGTGCGAAAATCGCATCGTTTGTTTAGACATGTAAATGCTGTTGAAGTGAAAAATTGAAGAACTAACAATGCATTTATTAAATAAAATAATTGTTTTTCACCGATAATTCTTTGGTAGTCGCTGGATCAATACTGGACGGTTTTGATCCAGTTGGAAATATTGCTTTGGAAACTTTTTAATTTGTCGACCATCGCTGTCACCAAGCAGTTTTTCGGGAAATTTTGACCATTTTTCTTCTTGCTCGTTCCATCCAGCAACGTAGATCGTCGCCGCTTGTTCAGGCGCAGCTATAGAAGACAACAAAAGTGTTTCATAAGGCAATGTCCAAGGATACCAAAACTTATCCCAAATAAAGTCTTGCAATCGTAGGACAAGTTTGCGTTGGTCGGGTTGGGCGTTGAGTTCGACTAATTCAGTGAGGAGGGCTTCCCGTTTTTGGAAAAACGTTCGAGTACCATAGATACGATGCAAGTTGAAAACGAGCAAAAAAGTAACGATACTCACGCTCAGGAACCGATACTTGGAGCGCAACACGATATACAGTATTGGGATAGCAAAAATAATACCTAACAGCCCCACATACCCATCAATCATCGCGTAAATTTTTCCATTGACATAAGCAAAACTCAATAAAACCACTAGCACAATTCCTAAGCTAGACAGCAGCAAAACTAATGCGCTCCACCAATGCCGCTGAACAATCATGACAATCAATAAGATCAGAAAAAAGACAACAGGTAATGCGTACTGGGTCTCGAAATACCATTTTGAAATCGTCCAAATATTTAATTCTAGTAAGCTCTGCCAATCTTCTAGCTGTACTAAAATTTGCTCAAGTCGATTGCTTTCGTAGCTGCCTTCTTCGGAGCGAATGGATCGAAATCGAAAATAAAAGACAAGTGCTGTAAACGCAATTGTGCTCCAATGATAAAGGTCTTTCCATCGACGATGATAGACTAAATCGACCGCTAGAAAGCTCATGACAGGCAATACAATAATTGGATGCCCAGTAGTCAAGAGAAGGATAAGTAACAAGGTGACAAGGGAATGCTGCCACAGCTTCCATTTCGAAAATCGCTCGTTGTTCTTAGTGAGCCACCCAATCAGCAAAGCAGCTAACGCCAACGAAAAATAAACTTCCGAAATAGCTGCATAAAACTTGAAACGTACCATCGTACTCACTGCCAAAGCTAGAAAAATACCACCTTCTACGTTTTTGAAACCATAGACGATCAAGCAGAACATGCCATAGAACAGCAGCATGAAAGAAAGTGAAAAGACCATCAAAAAGGTCTGGAGTGAGCCACCCATTTTCAATACTAAAAGCGGCAGCAGTTGTGAGGCGTAACTTACCGTTCGCCCATGTGCGATGTAAAAATCGCTATCGTACAGCATATTGAAGGCATAGTAGGCACTATCAAAATGCAACATGCGCTCTTTGTAAAAAACAAGACTGTAGACGATGAGAATGCCAAAGAACAAATGTCCCAACAGCAAGAGTACCTTTTGGTATCGTCGAGGTGTCAACGTAAATGACTGGATATTCCACATAGAAGGCAACTTCTAGTTCGCAATCGGTAACTACTTTTTAACCTTTCTCGTCTTCTTTTTCTTACTATTCTTGTTTGCTTGTGCTGTGACTGCTGCGCGTTGCTGAGCGGTGAACAGATATTCTGGTCGCTTTTCTGTGGGGCGCAAAACGAAATACAAACCCATCAAAATGAGTGGAATACTCAACCACTGTCCTGTCGTCAATATACCACCTAAGGCATCTTCAAATCCACCTTGCGAACGTTTGACATATTCTATAACGAACCGCGCCCCAAAAATGGTCAAGAAAAACATGCCAAATAGTCGTCCCAACTTTAGTCGTGCATCGGTCTTCCAATACATCCAATAGAGGAGAATGAAGATCAATAAATAGGAAATAGCCTCATATAATTGGGCTGGATGACGTGGAAAGTCTTCGCCCAAGCGTCTGAAAATGAAACCCCAAGGCTGATCGGTTGGTTCACCTACAATTTCTGAATTGAATAGATTCCCCAAACGAATAAAACAGCCTACCAATGCTGTTGGTACCACCATGCGATCCATCACCCAAAGCACGGGCTGTTTGCTATATTGACGCGACCAAATCCACAATGCGGTAATGATGCCAATCGCTCCACCATGACTCGCCAATCCTTGAAAACCAGTGAATCGAAACGGATCGAATCGCACAGGCAAAATCATTTCCAGCGGGTGTTGACTGTAATAGTCCCAATCGTAGAAAATACAATGCCCCAAACGCGCGCCTATGATTGTAGAAATCACCATATACATCAACAAGCTATCCAACCATTCCAATGGTGCTTGTTCGCGTTCCATGAACTTTTTGAAGATGAAGTACCCAATGGTGTAGCCCACCAAAAACATGACACTGTACCATCGAAATGGCAATCCCTCGAAGATGATGCCATCAGGATTCCAGTTGATGTACCAAACGGATGATGATAGATGAGCTAAAATAGAAGAGAGAAAAGCCATATCGAAGTTTGATCTATAGATGATTGCAAATATAGGTATTGATTATGGGTTATGGAGGATTGCACATTGTTCATTACCAATTGCCTATTGAATTAACAACATGGTCGCAATTCCAAACGCTGCACCCGACACGAACAACACCCATTCGCGCTGCTTGACCTTAAACACCGTCATCACTAGATAAGAAATCAATAGCACAACAGCAACCACAATCAACTGCCCCAGTTCCACACCGATATTGAACGCTAATAACTGCTGAACGATACCTTCATCACCGATCATGAGGGCGCGCAGATAATTAGAAAAACCCAAGCCATGAATTAAACCAAAAAAGAGCGCAAACGCATAGTTCCAACGAACATTTTGAGCTGCCACTTCGGTTCTGAAGACATGAAAAAGAGCAGTGACGATAATGGTCACTGGAATTAAAAACTCAACTACATCCATATTGACACGGATGACGTCCAAAGCAGCTAAAGCTAATGTCAGCGAATGCCCAATCGTGAAAGCGGTCACTAAAATGAGGACACGTCGCCACTGCTCTACACGATAAATAGCACACAGTGCTACGACAAACAAAATGTGATCGTAGGCTTGTACATCTAAAATATGCTCAAAGCCTAATTGAAGGTAAAGCTGAAATTCCGACATAAATAACGGGTGAGTTCAAAGGCAAAGGTATCTGAAAATCAATAAATTCCTATATTGCATAACATCAAAACAGTATGCAATGACTATAAAACCTCTGTCCGTCTTAGCAATTGTCTGTAGTCTTTTACTCGTACAGTGTATAAAGGAAGACAAGCAAGCTACTGACTTGTCTGATGTTCAAGTACCTACAGACACACTTTCGTACACCATAGAGCGGCTCTCCCAACAAGAGGCGAACTGCATCGGTGATACCTGTACCGAAATCAAGATCAACTTTGTTCAATTCGATAATGGTAGTAACAGTCCCGCATTGGAGCAATTGAATCAAAACATCCTTAATGGACTTCGGGGCGAAGAATATACAAACGTTGTTGCGTACATAAACGGATTTATGAGCGATTACGAAGCTGCCAAAGTAGCCTACGGCAATACACGGCACTGGGACGAAGAACGCAATCAACGCGTTGTTTTCAATCATCCTAAGCTTATCGGTCTGGTCACTAATAACTATGCTTTTCGAGGTGGTGCGCATCCTACGTATAGTACTATTTTTGATAACTATGATCCACGTGTGGGCGAGGAGCTGAGTTGGAAAGACCTCATGCAGGCTGAGCAGGTAGAGGCAATGACTGATTTGGGCGAAGAATACTTCAGGAGTGCCTTCAAAATACCAACTAGTGAAGCACTACAAGACTCTGAATATCAGTTTGAAAAAGGTATATTTTATTTGCCAGACAACTTCATATTTAACCAAAACGGAATCACGTTTTTGTATCCACTCTATGAAATTGCACCGTATGTGATGGGCGAACAGGAGTTCACGATTCCTTACAAAGACATTCAGCCGATGCTGAAAGCAGAGTATGCTGATTTGATTCCGTAAAGAAAAACTTTTGGCACTGCACTTCGTTTTCTGACAAAAGAAAGTTCTATATGATCGTCCTACTATCACCTGCCAAAACACTAGATGTAGATAAAGTAGCTCATACTACTTTTAGTGAAAGCCGCTTTGCTAAAGAAAGCGAAACACTAGTTTCCACGCTACGTGAGAAATCCATTCCTGAGCTGCGTCAGTTGATGAATATTAGCGAAAAATTGGCAGAAGAAAACCGAGAGCGTTATCTTAACTTTCATCAGCCATTCGATTTGGAGAATGCCAAGCAGGCGATTCTGACGTTTAAAGGGGACGTATATCGAGGCTTCCAAGTAGAACATATGGATGAGGCTGATCTGGAATTTGCACAAGCGCATATCCGTATCTTATCTGGTCTGTACGGCGTGCTACGCCCTATGGATTTGATGCAAGCGTATCGGCTGGAGATGGGAACAAAATTGCAGCAGAATGGCAGCAAAAATCTATACGAGTTTTGGGACGATAAAGTAACCTATGCCATCAACGACGATTTGGAAGAATGTGGTGGCGAGTGGATCGTCAATCTAGCCTCCAATGAATACGTCAAAGTATTACAAAAGAAAAATCTAAACGGTCGATGGCTAGAAGTAGATTTTAAAGAAGAGCGTGGCGGTAAGCTAAAAACAATCGCTTTTAATGCAAAAAAGGCACGTGGCGGGATGGCGCGGCAGATTGTGAAGCGTCGAATTACGGAGGTGGAGGAGTTGAAGGCACTGACCGTAGATGGTTATGTTTTTAATGATGAGTTGTCAAACGAGCAATATTATCTGTTCTCAAAATGATAGATAGACTCGTTCTGACGTATCTCAATTTGTTGCAGCTCACCACAATCAGCCATGACAGAACAAGTGTGATAAGTAAAGAATCAGTAACTGAAAAGCGTTTTACTTATTTCTATACCGCAACGAATCTGTATTGTCTTGTATCAACACATCACGATCTTCTAACCATAATTCCATTCGCTCAATAAGTTGTTGCAATTGGCTATCTGTCAACTGCTTATAAGCTGGACGCTTTTCGATATGCTTGTACCAAACGTCTTGAAATAGCCAGTCCAACGCGACGCGTCCAAAGCAGTGATTGAAGCGAATAGGATGCCTGATCTGTGTTGGTAAAATCTCATTAATAAGTTCCGAATAGCGAGCTTGATAGTTCATGATTGCCACGTTTTGTTAACAAATACTGGACGAACATCAAAAAAGGGACTGGGTTCTATGCTTAGGAAAGTTACTTTCTTAGCAATTAAAAAACTACTCGTAAATATGAAAAAGTTATTCTGGCTACTACTAGTGGTACTAGTGTCATTTACTGCTTGTGAAGAAGATGGCGGCATCAATATATTCTCGATTGAAGACGATTTAGAACTTGGCTTACAACTGCGCGATGAGGTATTGTCATCGAGTGAGTACCAAGTGTTGGAGCGAACACAATATCCCGAAAGCTATGCTTACTTAGACAATATGGTTGAAAATATTTTGGACTCTGGCAACGTCAAATACCGCGACGAATTTGCCTGGGAGGTTTATTTATTAGAAGATGAAACCCTGAATGCTTTTGCAGCACCTGGCGGCTATATTTTTGTTTACAGCGGGCTAATTAAATTTTTAGATCGACCTGATGACTTAGCAGGAGTATTGGCTCATGAGATCGCTCACGCCGATCAGCGACATAGCACTGATCAATTGACAAAACGCTACGGACTGTCTACGCTTTTAGGACTCGTACTGGGCGAGAATAGTGAGAGTGCCGTTACTGATATATTATCAGGCTTATTGGATTTGCGGTTTAGTCGTTCGGATGAGTCAGAGGCGGATGCATTTTCTGTTCGCTATTTGTGTGAGACGGAATACGCTTCCAATGGTGCAGCGAGTTTTTTTGAAAAACTGACGGAAGACTCGCCAGTTGCTATTCCAGCTTTTCTGAGTACACACCCCAATCCTGAAAATAGAGTGGCTGACATCAATCAGTTGACTAATGAAAACCAATGCGACACGCAACCAATTGGAAATCTCTCCAACTGGACGGCTTTTCAAAATAGCTTACCGTGATTTATGAGTCATGGGTCATGGGAGATAGGCTGTGCCATATCTAGTGA
Source organism: uncultured Saprospiraceae bacterium (assembly GCA_964385665.1). GTDB lineage: Bacteria > Bacteroidota > Bacteroidia > Chitinophagales > Saprospiraceae > JAAUTG01. Next base: position 6,499 of record CAYLPW010000120.1, on the reverse strand, counting down.
CTCACGACTCATGATCCATAGCTCGAAAAACTTAAACCGCTTCCAATACACGTGTATCCAAAACAGGCGCAGCAGGAAAGTCCACTGGAATTTCTGTAATATTGTGTAGGTAATTCGATACGATTTTGTCACCGATAACAATTAAAATATCAACCAGATTCGCTTCATTGTAACCTGCGGCAAACAAGTCTTCTACACTAGAGTCTTTGGCTTTACCACGATTCAAAGTGGTGTCCTGTGCAAATCGGGCTAAAGCATCAATTTTGGTGTCGAAAGACGCACTTCCTTGTCGAATCTCAATAAGCTGTTCATCTGTAAAGCCATTCATTTTGCCTAAAGCAGTATGTGCAGCTAAACAATATTTACATGCATTGATCTGGCTGACCACTAGGTTGATGACTTCGCGTTCTTTTGCTTTTAGTGTGCTTTTGCGATTTTGGAATGCTAGATAGTCTGCTAATGCGGTATCGTTATAGGCGAAGGTCGCATATAGGTTAGGTACGAATCCTAAATTTTTCTGCAAGTTGTCGAAGATCGCTTGGTTGTTGGCAGATACTTCTTCACGGGTTGGAACTGAAAAGCTGGACATAATAAAAATGTTTTAGGTCAGGTAATTAATTATTATAGCGTCTACTTCGAGAATGACTCTTTTGACCTTTTACACTTGAAAATTGTGTAGTTGTCGTTCTCTCCATTTGACAACACAAAGATGCCCGCAAACGCCACCGCTTCTCGTATCTGTTTCGCCCGAGTGCTTATCAATTCTTCCCATTTTAGCTATCTTTCTTGTACAAGCTAAGGGCAGACGCGTCAGAAGTGTGTAATAGGAGATAGCCATTTGGAACAAGTGTAGGTCTTATTTGGTGGGTCTAGTATTCCTGCCTGCCGCAAACGACAGTCAAGGCAGGTTTGCTCACTTTTTCTCCGACAGCTATTGGAGTGAAAAAAGTAGAAGCCCATCGGCTGGAGACAGCATCCAAGCTTAGTAGAACTTAAAGGGAGCTATCGCTACAGGTTTTATAGTTGATGCGTTTGCTCTGATAGCAGCTATTCCATATGAACCAAACGAATTGATGTGTCCTGTGACATCTACCTCGAACTTGCGAAAGCTTTCAGGAGTGAATTCGATTATCTCCTGGTACTATGAGACATCTATGAATGGCATTTCTATATTTTATCTTAATTTTTCCTTAAACAGCAGCGCAAAATGATATTTGCCCGATGTAGTCAATCAAGATGCTGCGTAACGAGTCTAATAAACAGAGCGACAGAAAGAATGCGTATTCCACAAGGTGGAGTGATTGGTACTGGAACTTACAATACTGCCTTCAATAATTTTTCCAACTCTTCATTTCCGCTCCAAACACCTGATTCCCGCATAGCAATAGCTAAGTATTTTTTAGCCCCTTCAAAAGAATCAACTTTTCCCTGAACAGTCGCGTCTTGCCAAGGTGCTTTCTCTGACTGCATCGTATACTCGAAGTAATATTCGTCCAGAATAGCGTCAATGACAACACACCATACTGGATACGAATCATCTTTTACTAAACACAGCCTTTTATGAGAGGTCAACGCCCAAATCTGCGTCGTCGGGAAAGTCACATTGATAAAATGAACCATTTGGAGCAACGCAGCCCCCTTCCTTGCCCAATACGCATTCTCGTCCTCCGCCAATTCTTCGTAAACTGCTATCAATGAATCGCCACTGTTATCATTATAAAACCATATCGGCATAGACATCGAATTGAGGTGTTAAATTGGCAGGTCATTCTCAAACGTCTCAGCGTGAAGCGATCTCAAGATCTACTCAATCAACCCAATATTCCGCGCCCGCTTTTCCCAACGCTCGCGTGCTAATTTCTGTAAATCCTCCACTGTATCCGATTCATCTAAAATCTCAAGACCTAAGAGTGTTTCAATGACATCCTCCATCGTGACGAGTCCGACCAAACTACCATAATCATCCACCACAATTGAAATGTGCGAACGCTGTTTAGTGAGTTCCTCAAATAATTTAGAAACCGACATATCATCGCGTACGGCAGCAATGGGGCGTTTAATCTGCGCGATGGTCATATTGTCATTGTCTTCGACAAGTTGCTTCAATAGTTCATCTTTTAGGATCAAGCCAGTGATATTGTCAGGTGAATCTTTGTATACTGGAATACGCGAAAAGCGCATCTTTGGATGATCTTGGTAGTACTCAATCAATGTATCCTCTTCGCTCAATATCGACATAACTGTTCGTGGTGTCATGATGTCGCGCACCACGAGACGTCCCAATTGTAACAAATTTCCGATTATCGTCGATTCATTTTTAGCCAATTCGCCACTTTCGCTTACGGCTTGCGTCATCGCTACAAAATCAGCGCGGCTGAGTACACTCTTGCCTTTATCTTGTTTAAGTGACTTCGTAATCAACTGACTCAACCAAACGAACGGCTTTAAAACTAGAATCAAGAAGTTGAGCGTTTTAACGGCAAATGGAGCTAAGCTTCTCCATTTGTTGGCACCTATGGTTTTTGGAATGATCTCTGAGAGGACTAAAATTGCTAAAGTCATCACCCCGGCTACTAATGACTCATAGTTAATCAATCCTAGCCATTTATCACCACTATCGAATAATGTAGCGGCTTGCGCACCTACACCAATCGCACCTACAGTATGCGCAATCGTGTTCAAGGTCAAAATAGCCGAAAGCGGTCGGTCAATATCTTTTTTGTACGACTGTAACAGTTCGCCCACTTGTCCGCCTTCTTGTACTTTTCGCTGGACATAAGAAGGTGTAATACTCAACAGCACTGCTTCTAAAATAGAACATAGAAACGAAAAGGCAATGGAGAGGATAAAAAAGATAACTAATAGGACTATTGCATTCATGTGTTTATTTTAAATTTTTCTTGGTGTCAATATCATACAACGAAAGTAGCAGATTTTATCAGAAAGTGCTGAACTTGATCTTATTTCATCAGCGCAATTGTCAGTAACCACCGCGTTAATTCTTCAGTAACAGGATAGCGACTCAAATGAGGAACGCCTAAAATCAAACGCCCGTTCGCCCGTGCTAGTTTTAAACTGCTTCTATCTATGTAAGGGATCTGTTGCACATCGGAGATAGCTGTCTCATGTAACGCGCACATGCCAGCGAAGGAAGAAAATGTATGTCCATTGCCGATACAAAGAATAATAGAAGGCTGCACCATATGTATGATAGTTCGATGAAAAGGAAGACCTTCTAGCAATCGACAACCGAATGCCTTTAACTGTTTTGCATCCTCTGCACGTTGAAAAAACCAATTACTTACTAGCGTCCGACGAGTATCAGGTGTAGCATTCAATAGGTGGATTTGAATCAATCGAATCAACTGTAAAGCGCGTGGTACATATGCAGTATTCCAATCTTCATCGATGTAAGCATGATAGTTTGAACCGTATGTTTGGGGCGGAAAATCAAAAGTTTGCTCTGCTCTAGCATAAGGTTTTAGTCCGCAGACATACAGACTGACTGCTTCTTCGGGTTCAGAAAGGAAAATTTGATAGTTGTAATCGGCGATCTTTTGAGCTAACTCTGGCTTAATCGTTTGAAGCGCATTTAACCTTTTTTGATAAAAGGATTGATAATCTTTGAGCAGCGATTGATGCAGTTCCTTCATGAAGTAATAGTTGTGTTTAACAGACTAACCGCTTTTTTTAAAGCTTGTGCTATTTCTTCGGGGCGTCGGTAAACCATTAAATGCGTACCCTCGGGAATGACAATATCAGGAGGAGAAATATTGCGGAACAGAAAGATTCGATCCGCTGTGCCATGAATACGAACAATTTTGGTGAAAGCAGGTAGGGTAGGAGCTGTCCACTGTACTATTGTTTTGAACGCCCATTGCAAATAAGCATCCGAGCGGTCACGCATCATTTGCTTAAATAGATCACGTTCAGTTGCATTAGAATAGCCTTGCAAATGCCCCCAATAGCGAATGGTGCGAATGCCTCCCTTTGCAGTGATGAAACGGTATAGTTGTAAGCTTTTAATGAGTCGAAAAGGAACGTGCATCTCCTGAGCAGCACGAATGCTAGACAGGAGAACTATTTTGAAAAATGATCGTTCCGCAGCTATTTCTTGCACCATAAGTCCACCTAAAGAGTAACCAATCAATACTACATCTTCACCTCCATCAGGAATATTCTGAAACAAGCGTCTAGCATAAGATCGAATAGATTCCTCCCCTTTTGGTTCTATCCATTCTATGTACTCTACGGAGGCCATTTCCAGACGTAATCGCTCGAATATGCGTCGATCATAACCCAAACCTGAAACAAAATACCACTTCATGCGATCTGCTGTTGGATGTGTAAGGAGTGAAAAGGAGAAAGTAGGACAGTTGTTTTCCAGAAAGCGGGTAAAAAGTTGTCCTAAACGAACTTATTCATCGTGTTTTGTTCTTTTAGCAGAGAACACTATTCTTCATTCATTTTAGTAAAATTAGTTCATGCGTACCGATCCTACGGAAATTTTACAACCCAGTATTTTTATTGGTAACCTCGAAATCGGAGAGCCAGTCACCATGATTACCGACCTAATGATCGCCGCTTGCGCTTTCTATGCATGGTGGAAACTAAAAGCACGCGCTCACGAGGGCAAAGTGTTCGTTTTCTTTCGTTGGTTCTTTCTATTGACAGCGATAGGGACAGCGATGGGCGGTATTTTAGGACATGGTTTTCTATATGCCATCAATGACAATTGGAAACTGCTCGGCTTCTACGTTGGTATGTTTGCCGTAGTAGCTATTGAACGGTCTTCGATCATTCATGCACTACCACTTATCAATCCAAAACTGGGAAAAGCCTTTTTGGTTATCAATGCGTTAGAACTCATCATTATGATGATCTACACCGCACTGACGTTACACTTTAAGTTTGTTGAATACCACATAGCATATGGCTTTTTGGGAGTGGTCTTTGGCTTTCATCTTTTTGTTTACCTCAAGACCAAAGACGCGGGCAGTCAAATTATTCTGTGGAATACGCTTTTTCTACTCATTACTGTCTTTATTTTTAATTATCCCATTATCATTCATGAGTGGTTCAATCACCGCGATTTTGCGCATATTTTTATGGCGATCACACAGCTTGTATTATTGCGAGCGGCTTTTAGGTTAGGCTATAAAAAAGAGGGTACGCCAATACCAGAGACGGGCGCAATGCAGCGTTTATAAGGATTTAGGAGTAATTCATCGAAAAAAGTAGCACCTTTTGCTTAGTTGTTCGTATCTTATAGTTGTTACTTTTTATCCTTTTAACTAAGCAACTGACATGAACAAACAACTAGAAGACTATCCACATTTGGTACGCCTAGCCGAAGAAGGCTACGATTTTCATTTTTCTGACTATATCTCTAAAGGAGTCGATTTCTTCAAAGAAGATGTTGGAGGTTTTGTCGGTTACACTTTTTTATTTTTTCTCATTTCGGCGGCGGTCAGCTTCATTCCTTTAGGCACAGTTCTCATCGGACCACCGCTGGCAGTTGGTTGGGCGATTGTTTGTTACAATATGCTGAAAAACAAACACGAACAGTTCAATGAATTCTTCAAAGGCTTTGACTACTTCGGGCAATTGGTACTGGTAGCAGTCGTCACTGCTGTATTAGCCATGTTGGTCATCATTCCTGCTGTATTGGTGTTCGGTTTTTCGACTGATCTATTTACAACAGGAGAACCTGATCTGGAAGGTACTAATGGGGTGATGCTATTCGTAGGTCTATTGGCATTGATGGCGCCCGTTATCTATCTAGGTGTAGCTTGGTCGTGGGCATCGTATTTTGTAGTTTTCTACCACATGAAGTTTTGGGATGCGATGGAAGCGAGTCGAAAGATATTGACTAAAAATTGGTGGTCGTTTCTTGGCTTCTATATCGTGGTTGGGCTGCTAGCAGGATTAGGCTTTCTAGCTTTAGGCGTAGGCATGCTATTCACTATACCAATTGCTTACTGTGCACAGTTTGCAGCCTTCGCAGATGTTGTTCAACTAGATCGTGCCCATGCGAATGATACGTCTATTGAAGACCATTTGGTGCAGTAAAGGATGGAGTCTAACCAGGCTATTTGCTCCACTGCGGCATTAATCTATCGCTAGACAATAAAGTCCAGAGACTGGAATCGTCTTGAACCGATCAGCAATTAGCTTTTCTATAAACGTTGAAATCACTTCAATGCTTCTTAAAAAGAGGTAGCTATTTTAGCTCCAAAAAAAACAGAACAACACTCTTGTACTGTTTTTGGCGGCACGGAATAGGACTTTAGGGAGAAAGACAGTTTTTGTGCCACTATCTTTCCCCTCAAACTACTCGATTTAAAAGTTATAGCAACTTAAGTTATAGTATGATAGGTTACCATAAAAAGCTGACTAAAGGTAGGTAGAATAGTCCCACATTTCATTACCTAAAGCGATCTCATCTTGAAAGCTTTTGGAATAAAACTAGTAACTCACAAACGGCATATCCTCCACA
>CAYLPW010000119.1:0-14527 GCA_964385665.1 uncultured Saprospiraceae bacterium | reverse complement strand
TGTAGGGTCATCGGCTTTTTGTGCCGCTTCAAAGTCGCTTTGTACTTGCGCTATAGCAGCGTCTTCTATAGTAGTCAGTTCTTTTTCTTCAATACCCATATCTAGCAACTGAGCACGCAGAATAGGGTAGGGATCGTCTAATTTTGCTGCTTCTAAATCATCGCGATACCATTCCATGCGCACCCCAGATGTATGATGATTGAGCAGTGGCACTCTGGCATGAACCAGAAAAGGACGCCGCTCGTCCCGAATGGTATGAATGACTTCTCGCAAGGTGGAATAAGCAGCAACAAAATCACTACCATCTATAGAAATCGCTTCCAATCCTTTAAATCCTGCTGCGTATTCTGCTGCATCCTGCGAACGTGTTTCCTCTGCCGTTGCCGAAATATCCCATTCATTGTCCTGAACCAAATATAAAATAGGCAACTGCTTCAACGCTGCCATCTGAAACGCTTCTGCCACTTCTCCCTCAGTAATGGAGGCATCCCCAAATGAACAAACGACCACCCCATCTGAATGCTCCGCTATGTTCATTTTCTCTTTATACTGCAATCCCAACGCCGCACCTGTTGCTGGGATACCTTGCATTCCTGTTGCCGAAGATTGATGTGGAATAGTTGGTTTGTCAGCATCTTTCAAACTGGGGTGACTATAATAGGTGCGCCCGCCAGAAAACGGATCGTCACGCTTTGCCAGTAATTGCAACATCAGATCGTATGGACGCATACCAATGCCTAGCAGCATCGCATCATCACGGTAGTAAGGATATAAAAAATCTTGTGGTAACAACTGAAGGGCAACTGCCAACTGAATAGCTTCATGCCCGCGAGAAGTAGCATGAACGTATTTGGAGACGAGCTTGAAATTGGCTTCGTAAAGTTCGGTCATCGCTTTCGCGGCACACATTAGTCGAAACCCTTCCAATGCTATCTCCTTGCGGATAGCGATTTGTTCTACAATCATCATTTCATCTGGTTTTACAAAACTTGGTTAGGACATCCCTTTGTCACTCCGCGAATACGTGACCTCAACTAACAATTTGTAGCTATCAGCAATCTGCAAGCATCACATTCACGGAGTGACTTCCACTCATCAATTATCATCCATTTGGCGCAGCAAATACCTCTCTAAATGTAAAAGCATAATTAGACGAACCATGTTCTTGCAAATAATCTAATCTAGCCACTGCCTCCTCCAAAGATGGCGTATTGCCTTCTGGCAACCACCACATGGCGTAGTAATAGTTCCCAAACTGCTGAAACCACTCTTTACGTCGCTTGACAAAATCGGTATGTCGAGAATGGTACGTAAACTGCCGTAACGATTCCACATCTTGCCAAACAGAAACATTAACAATCACCTGCATGTCCTCATAAGGATTTAAGTCGGTTGCATTGTCATTTTCATCTTTCAACCGCCAAACAAAACCTGCACTGCTTTCTGCCAAGGCGTTGATCTCCTCTAAATTATCGACAAATTCCATCATGATCGGGTCATCAATATTGACTCCCTTCATTCTAGCAATATTGATCTCAGCTAGGTGGTGACGCATCTTACTTTTTCTATAAAAATAAGAAAATGTATATTGAAATTCTGTAAATGAAACTATATTGGAAAATAATTCTATTAATTCTGAGTAGATAGAATAAGAATCTTTAGAAAGGGAAAGGACTGATTAGTTTTAGAAATATTTACTAGCTATAAACTGACCATCAATGATAAAACTGGATCAAACGGATCGTCATATCTTAGAGTTGTTGCAGATGAATTCGCGCATGACGATCAAAGAAATGGCTGTTGTTTTGCAGCTTTCGTCTACACCCGTTTTTGAGCGGATCAAAAAGCTAGAGCGAGTAGGCATCATTAAAGGCTACGTAGCATTAGTGGATGCTAAACGGTTGGGAAAGAAGGTGAATGCCTTCGTTCATGTGAGTATGAAAAGTCATGATGATGTAGCAGTGCAAGCATTCGAGGAGGCGATTCAAGCTTTTCCAGAAATCATGGAATGCCATCATGTCTCTGGTCATCACGATTTCCTACTCAAAGTACTATTAGATGATATGGAACACTACCATCAGTTTTTGAGGCATCAACTCTCCACGTTGCCAAATATCGAAAAAACAGAAACATTGTTTTCTCTATCCGTACGGAAAGCGACCACAGCGATTCCGATATAGACCATAGTCTAATACTACCCTTTTAGCATCTTCTTGTTGAACTTGCGCTGCAAGCGTCGAATGGCATTGAGGTACATTTTTTCCTCTGCCATTGCCGTCGAACCTAGGCTATTGAATAGATAGAAAACAGTATTGAATTTAATGAAATCAGGTAGAGGACGCTCTACTTGTTTTAAGTCTCCACCCAAAATAGCAAAGCCTTCGAGACCAGTTTCAGAAGGTGTCTCTGTTACGACTAAATAAGGTCGATCATTGAGGCGCAAGCGAGCATCAAGTTTCATGTCTTTGTCCAAAAAGATGGGTCGAGAGCTACCATCACGCAAGGCTTTACTATCATAATCATACATGAACAGAATATCCGAGAAGTTGTATTCTGCTTCAAAAAGGCGCATCAGGAGTTTGTTCTTCGCAATCACTTCTGCCTCTCGCTCGGCTAACAAACGCTCCCATTTTTCCACATCTTCTCCTGCTTCGATTTTGTCTTGTAGGAATGCTTTTTGTTTAACACCACTTTCTAAGCGAACAACAAGTACGCCCTTTTCTTGCAACTCCACCAATTGCGCAGTTAGTAGTTCAGGAAGCAAAAACAGGCACAGTGCTAAAAAGAATAGTCTCATAGTCGTCAGATTGTTTTAATGAGACGAGTTGAATCCGTGAATTGTTCGATGCCAATAACGCTTGTGAAAGGTTTACCTTACAGTAAAGCATTCACCTTCACGAATCTCTTATCACTTTGATGCATTTTTTACCGATTGTATCGACTCAAGAACAAAGAATCCTGTACTGCTTTTGCCTGCATGACCGCTTGCACTGATTCGTTTGGCACTTTCATCGACAGTACATAGTGTTGAATTGTCCACTCTTCGCCCTTACGTTCTAGGACACCTGAGCCAATACACGTTCCCATCCATGTCTCCAACAATTCATCGAACCAAGCCGTCTGTCCAGATGTCGAAAAGTAGATATTGCGTTCCAGCGGCTTGAAGTCCCAAGCTGTTCCTTTCTCAAAGTACGGTTGGCAGAAAGCGGCAAATTCAGACTTTGTCCAGTTTTCCGTAGCATCTGTACCGATGAAGACAGACGGCTCGTCCATAGCAGCAAAATAGGTGTCAAAGTTGGCTTCGGCGGCAGCTTTGTGCCAATTGTCTAAAACTTGATTGATGTCACTTTTGGCAGTAGTGGCATTAAAATTTTTGGTGGTTTGGCAGGTAGTGAGAAGGAGAAGAAAAGGAAGAATATATTTCATCTTAGAATCAATTTTGATAGATAACAGAAAGAATAGAAGACCTCTTTAAAGCTATGTGATTAGTCTCGATCTCGAATCCATTCCAAATAATTGTCAGGATGAATGACTGTAAATTCAGCGTTTTTGTAATTCTTCTTCCAAGCTCCAGGACTTTTCACCTGTCTTTTAGGATTCCATTTAAATTCGTAGCCGTATAATTTTCCACCTCGTTCTTCTACCCAATCAATTTCCTGTTGATCGTAAGTTCTCCAAAAGTAGTTGTTCACTAATAGTTTATTGTACCGCTGATACTTAATACGCTCACTAATGATGTAGTTTTCCCATAACATACCGATGTCATCTCGCAACTCAATTGGATTCAAATTAGCGATAATCGCATTGCGCAAACCATTGTCATAAAAATACCATCGGCTGTTCTTCGTGACCTCTTTTCGCAGATTTTTACTAAAGCCATTTACTTTGTGCAGCACGTAAACTTTCGACAATAGATCAAGGTACTTATCTACAGTGTTCTTGCTCATATCCAACTGATTGCCCAATTCTTGCAAAGAAACTTCTCCGCCTATTTGGTAAGCAACCATTCGCAATAGATCAAATATTTTATCCGCATTTCTAATGTTTTCAAAAGCAAGGATGTCTTTTAATAGATAGGAACTAATCAATTCCTGAAGGTATTCAGCTTTGTCTACATCTGTTTCTAACTGTAGGAGTTCAGGGTAGTTGCCGTACACTAGTCGCTGGTGTAGATTATCTTTTTTATCAAATATGGTTTCGACTTGATCCAATTCCTGCTCAGATAGTCCAAAAAGATTATAAGTGATCTTCCTTCCCGTCAGTGGTTCACCTGTATAATTATTGATGTCAAATGCAGAAGAACCTGTTACTAAAATCTTCAAGCCTTTTATTTGGTCGACCATCAATTTTAATATATTCCCTATATCTGGAATTTTCTGTGCCTCGTCTATAATCAACAATCGCTTTCCTTGTAGAAGATTTGTGTAGTTTTGAGGACTTCTTCTCTTCAGTAGCTCCAATACATTGATATTTTCTCCACTCAATAATAAGTGAGGTTCTGCTATTTGCTGGATAAGTTGCTCAATAAGTACTGTTTTCCCCACTCGACGTGGTCCAATCAATACGACTACTTTATTGGGAACTAGACTTTTTATTAGTTGATTTTCTATTTTTCTATTAACATATTTCATTTGCGTCAGTTAATTGACGCAATTTACATTAATTCAGTCAATAGGTTGACACAATTTACATTTTTGTAGAGGAATTCTATTCAAAGAGTTAAGATCAATAGCCGTTCTTCTTATTTATACGTTACCTCACTTTAGCTATCAAAACAAATTAATGAAACGATATTTACACCTACTGTTTATCTTGTTTTTATCCGCAAATGCCAGCACAGCGCAGCAGGCGACCACCTCCAATGTCACCATATACATCTTCCTTCTAGAAGACTGCATTATCAGCCAACATTACGCGCCAGTACTGAATGAACTGCACCAACAGTACGCCAACGACTCCACTCAATTTTTGGGTGTTTTCCCCAACCGCTTTTCCCAGCCAGAAAGCATCGCCGCCTTCAAGGAGACTTATAAAATAAAATTCGATCTAAAATACGACTATTATCAAACTGTAGCCAAGCAGTTTTCAGCTAAAGTCACTCCAGAAGTGATCGTCTATGATGAACGGAATCAGCAAGTCATTTATCAAGGACGCATCGACAATCAATTTGTGCGTGTAGGTCGGCGGCGGCAAGTGAAAACGAAGAACGAACTCGCTGATGTACTCCACGCGCTAGAAAACGGAATACCAGTGGAAACAGCGTCAGTACCTTCTGTTGGTTGTTTCATTAAATACGAGAAGAATTGACGACCACAAGAAAAGCATGTGGTTTGGTCTGCTTATCAATGGATTAATTTTAACTTTGGAGTCGAAGCAAAGAGCTGCCAATTTTGTATAGGTAGCTGACTCAAACTCAACAGCAAAACAAACACGAATTGGCAGACTACACCATCCTTACCACGCAACAACATTTAGATCGATTTCAAGCCGAGAATCAACGTATTGATTGGGTAGGCATTGATACCGAATTTATTGGCGAAAAGCGTTATCAGACCTTACTCTGTTTAGTGCAGTTAGCGACACCGAATGGACTCTACATTTTTGATGTGATTCAGTTGCCTCACATTCAACCAATTATAGATTTGGTAGTGGATGAGCGCGTACTAAAAATTAGTCATGCTGGCGAAAATGATTACCGATTGTTGAACGAACTGTTCGACATCATTCCTAGAAACATATTCGATACGCAGGTGGCAGCTGGTTTTGTGGGCTATCGCTATCCCATATCTTTTCGTGGATTGGTCAAAGAAGAACTCCAACAACGTGTCAATAAAGCACAAACAGTCACCGATTGGGAACGCCGACCCATGAAAGCGCGTCAAATTCAGTATGCACTCGACGATGTTATCCCGTTGAAACGATTGTACGACCAACTGTACAAAAAGATTGAGCGACTAGGCAGAATGGATTGGGTAGCAGAAGAAATGGAAAAGTGGAAACAGCCTGACTACTATGTCAAAGACCACTACCGCGAATTTTTTGGACACAATCAATTGAGTCGACTGCCCGAAAAACAACAGTTATTCTTACTACGGCTATATAGATGGCGGCAACGACTTGCCGAAGAACGCAACCATTCCAAAGACATGATTTTAGCCAAACGAAACATCAATCCTATTCTGAAAAGTATTCATTTAGGCAAAGATGGACTGAAAAACAACCGACTAGTATCTGACCGATTCGTAAAACGCTATGCGAACGATATGCTTGATCTATATGATGCAGCGATCACCAATGAGGAGCGCGAACTATTGGATCGAATACAGCCAACAGCTGTCATTGAATCCAAAAAAGACATTAAGCTCGAAATCCTGTACTCGTTGATTCAGTTTCGTTGTTTGGAACAAAAGATTGCTCCTGAAATGGTCATCACACGTGGTGAGTTTAAACAACTGAAAGAAGACGATGCCCATCAACTCCCTCAAGTACAACAAGGTTGGCGGCGCCAGATTCTAGGAACGGTGTTAGCAGAGGCTTTGCAGTATCGGGATCAGTTGAAGATAGAAATGCGTGAGCATGAGATGGCATTGAAAATAGAAGGATAACCCAACATGGACATATTGCCACTTCTCCAAATCAGCGAGCTCACTATTCAGTTTCAACTACCTGACGCTACAGTTGATGCAGTGAAAGGTATCGACTTGATCGTCTATCCCAATGAAATCGTTGGCATCGTTGGCGAATCAGGGTCTGGCAAATCGGTGACGGCTTTGTCTATCTTGCAATTGTTGCCAAAAAACGCAGCGATTGAGGGCAATATTCAACTAGAAAATAACAATTTAGCTGCACCAGTTACACCAATCATCGACTATCGAGGAAGACGAATTGCACTTATTTTTCAAGACCCCATGAACGCGCTTAACCCAGTGTTTCGCTGTGGCGATCAGGTAGTAGAAGCCTTGCAACTGTATCAAAAAGTAGACAAATCCACTGCTAAACAACAAGTTCTAGATTGGTTTCGGCAAGTTGATCTAGAAGACGCTGAACGTATCTTCAGCGCGTATCCGCATCAACTTTCAGGCGGTCAGCTACAGCGCATCGTCATCGCTATGGCCATGTGTGGTGAACCTGATTTGTTGATTGCTGACGAGCCAACCACTGCCTTGGATGTCCGTGTGCAACAAACTGTCCTAGAGCTTATCAAACGCCTGCAACAGACGCGTCGGATGAGCGTACTGTTCATCTCGCACGATTTAGCAGTAGTTGCCAATTTAGCGCAACGCATCTATGTCATGCAGCACGGTAGAATTGTTGAGACAGCTACTGTAGCGTCTATTTTCAAACAACCAAAAGAAGCATACACCAAACAACTACTCAATAGCCGTCCACCTTTGGATAGACAATTGGATCGCTTGCCTATAGGGGAGGAGCAAACAAGCAAATCGAAACAAAGAACTGTAGGTAGTCAAGAAAAAGAAGCTGTTACTATATTGACTGTCAACGACTTGAACGTTTGGTTTCCAAAACCTAGACCATTCTGGCAACGTGACATAACCTATGTAAAAGCAGTCGATGGTGTCGATTTGCACATTCAATCTGGCGAATGTCTAGCAGTAGTCGGTGAGAGTGGTAGCGGAAAAAGTACATTGGGTAAAGCGATCATTCGGCTAGTTGAAGCCCGTTCTGGAAATATCTTGTTTCGGGATACTTCTATCCTAACGATGCCAGCAAAAGTACTTCGTCAACTGCGGCGCGACATACAGATCATCTTTCAGAACCCTTACGCTTCGCTCAATCCTCGCATGCCGATTGGCGAAACCTTGCGCGAAGTTCGGCAACTGCATAGCTTGTCGGACGATTCCCAAACAATCAGCGATTTGCTGGAACGCGTAGGACTCACCGCCGATCACGCCTATCGTTATCCACATGAATTTTCTGGTGGACAACGACAGCGCATTTGTATAGCCCGTGCCTTAGCTGTCGAACCTCATCTACTGATCTGTGATGAATGTGTTTCTTCTCTGGATGTGTCTGTCCAAGCTCAAATTCTGAATCTTCTAAAGGACTTACAAGAAGACCTTCATCTATCGTATCTCTTTATTACACATGATTTGTCAGTCGTTCGTTTTATTGCTGATCGAGTCGTCGTCATGAAGGACGGAAAGATCGTAGAACGCGGAACGGCGGATGCTATTTTTGAGGAGGCAAAACATGCGTATACGAAGGCTTTATTGGAAGCAATACCGACAGTGAGCAGTGAGCAATGAGCAGTGTACAATGAGCAATGAGCAGTGTACAAATCTTATGAATGATGAGAATCCTATTGTTGAGAAGAGTTTTGCTTTTGCGGTCAGAATTGTGAATTTGTATAAATACTTGGTGGAGGAAAAGCGAGAATATACGTTGAGTAAACAGATATTGAAGTCTGGTACTTCAATAGGCGCAAATGCAAAAGAAGCAGTCTGTGGATACACCAAAAAAGATTTTAGAGCCAAGATGCCCATATAAGGAAGCTCGCGAGACTAAATACTGGCTTCGACTACTCAAAGAAACCGACTTCATTAGTCCAACACAATTTGAAAGTCTGTACCAAGATGCAGAAGAGTTAGCACGAATTCTATATAGTACTATCAAAGCCTCCGAATAAGCTACTATCCCTTTTTCGACATACCGTTCATTGCCCATTGCTCCTACTTCTGTGCTTTAGCTATCAAAATAATAGCCACACCCGTAAACACAATATTTGGAATCCAGACTCCTAACAATGGCGGTACTGCGTCATTAGCAGCGAAAGTGACAGCAAATTTGGAGAGCAGGATGTAGAGCGCACCAATGCCAATCCCAATCGCTAAGTGCAGCCCCATCCCACCCCGGACTTTACGCGCTGCGACTGCCATACCGATGAGGATAAGAATGAGTACAGTGAACGCTTCCGCACTGCGCTCGTGCATTTCAATCTCGTACACTTGAGTGTTGCCGATGCCCCGTTCCTTTTCTCGCTGAATGAAGCGACTCAGTTCACGCGTGGTCATGCCTTGTTTCTGGTTTTTGTAGTAGACGAAATCGCGATGTTGTAAGTCGAGTGTGGTGTCTATACTGGTATTGTTGCCGTATTCTAAGGATTCATTTAGCCCATCGAAGCTATGAATTTTATAGTTGTGGATGCGCCATTTATTAGGTGCACCTATCCATTCTGCTTTGTTGGCTTCCAACAACGTGACTAATTCTCCATCTTTAAAACTTTCCAATCGAAAATCATTGATCGTCGTGTCCACTTTACTATAGTAGCGGGCGAAAATCTTTGTATCAGGATCTAAGAACATATGGACGTTGTTCATACGCCCACGATCGCTTTGTTTATAGATGTAGGTGTGTTCAAAATTCAGGCGTTGCTTGTCACCAATCGGGATAATAATATGATTGCCGACAAAGTACAATAGGCTCACAAAACCACCCGCTAATAGGTAAGGCACCATCATGCGACGAAAACTCACCCCAGCATTGAGAATGGAAATGATCTCGGAGTTGTACGCCATACGCGATGTAAAAAAGATGACTGAGATCAAAGCGTAGAGTGCCCAAAGTTGTCCATTGATGTAGGGGATGTAAGTCAGGTAATGCCGTAATAGAATCTCTTTGATCGGAATATCTTGCTCTAAAAAGTATTTGACTTTTTCGCTAAAATCGAATACCACGGCGACCATCGTAAACAGCAATGCTGTAAAGAAGAACGTTCTTAAAAATTTCCCAATGATGTAAGCATCAATTCGCTTCATATGATTTCGTCAAAATAGCAAGGCAAAAACGACGGGAGTAAGGTCAGTTGCCATCTTGGTTCGAGTTCAATAACAAATCGAACCCTGCGAAAGCTTTGAGGGCAAATTTAATTGTTTCACGTTCCTTGTACGATAGAAACGATGCTAGGAGATGCTTGGTTGTTTTGGGAGAGGAGAAAAAGCGTCGTAGTGTGTAAATTTGAAATAGTCAAAGAGATCTTGAATGCGTTGTTTTTCTTGATCGCTCATTTGGTCGATGGCTTTGGATAGTTGCGTAGCAGTATCTGATCTAAAATCTTGTTGGTAGTCCGATTTACTGGCCTGTTGTAGTTGAGCACCACGCACATGTTCTAAAGCATACTCCAGCCCTAAGTCGGTGAGGATACGTTCCAATTCTATTTTTGGATGTAACAATAGCTGTTCGTAATACACTAATGTACACTGTTTTATGCTCGATTCATCGGTCAATAAAGGCATCGTATGAATCAACCAATGCGCCACTTTTAACTCCAATACAGTTTTACACTTTTCAAGTCGTGGCAAGTGCTGTAGGTAACGATCTTTGTCCTGCTCATACAAAACGCACGGTAACCGATCTAAAGTGACTTTAAAGTTTTTGATTTGTGAGGCACACGTACTAATTGGGTGACGAAGTAGAACTATAGGTGGACGATTGAGCGTCAAATGCTCCAACATCCAGGGCAGCAATAGCAACCCACGTACCCATTTATTGATAATAATATGGGCATACCTAGCTCGATCTAAGTTGATATAGTGAATTGTCCAACTAGAAGCATCTCGAACACCTAATGCTTGTTGTAAAAATTGTTGCACTTCAGGATTCGCTTCAGCTTTAGACAGACTAGGTCGCCAACTCCAATTGAATCGCTTTGGAACAATCCCTTTTTCTACATGCAATGGCTCCCAATGAATGAGTGTACCTGGAATATGTTGCAATAACTCTGCCAGCCAAGTACTCCCCGATCTAGGTTCGCTAAAAAGCAGAATACTATCTGCTGCGGATAGCCGCCGAGCTTTCAAAATTTGCTTGCGTACTAAAAATTTAGCCTTATTTTTCCAAGTACTCATCTGTCAGTGCAGTTATCCTTCGGTTAAAGTTTCTGACTCAATCGCTTCACCATTACCTCCTTCCATGCCCTAAAATCGCCAGCAATAATATGCTCTCTTGCCTCACCCACCAACCATAAATAGAAACTTAAATTGTGCAGAGTAGCGATCTGCATCCCCAAAAATTCCTTACAACGAACTAGATGGTGCAAATAAGCTTTGGAATGAATACGGCTCGTACTTGCCATCCCTTCCGACTCATCAATGGCACTAAAATCGGTCTTCCACTTCGCATTTTTGATATTAATAATACCTTCCGAAGTATACAACATACCATGTCGCGCATTGCGAGAAGGCAATACACAGTCAAACATATCGATACCCCTACTAATTGCTTCTAAAATATTGGCAGGTGTGCCTACACCCATTAGATAACGTGGCTTGTCTTTGGGGAGGATAGGGCAAACTACAGACAAGGCATGATACATCGACTCCGCAGGTTCGCCGACTGATAAGCCGCCAATAGCATTGCCAACCCGATCAAAACTAGCAATCGTTTCCGCCGACTGTCGCCGTAAATCATCATATGTACTTCCTTGTACAATCGGAAATAGCAGTTGCTCATATCCATAATGTGCCTCCGTCGAATCAAATCGGTCACAACATCTTTTCAGCCAACGATGCGTTAGTTTCATCGAATTTTTGGCGTAGTCGTAGCTGCTAGGGTAGGGTGGGCACTCATCGAATGCCATAATAATATCTGCCCCAATCGTCCGCTGAATATCCATCACATTTTCGGGCGTGAACGTATGCTTGCTACCATCAATATGCGATTGAAATGTTACACCTTCTTCCTTGATCTTGCGCATTCCACTCAATGAATACACTTGATAGCCGCCACTATCTGTCAGTATCGGACGATCCCAATTCATGAATCCATGCAAGCCGCCAGCAGCACTCAAAATCTCCATGCCTGGACGCAAAAACAGATGATAGGTATTTCCTAGTATGATTTGTGCTTCCACCTCTTCTTTCAGCTCTTGCTGATGCACACTTTTAACCGTACCAGCTGTTCCCACTGGCATAAAGATAGGCGTCTGAATCTCGCCGTGTGCCGTGTGAAGTGTAGCGGCACGGGCTTCGGATTGAGCGTCGGTGGCTGCTATGTGGAATGTTCCTGTCAAATGATTTTTTGTTGAATTGTCGAACTGTTGAACTGTACAAGTACGATTTGGACAGTTCAACAATTGAACAGTTTGTCAATTTTGATCAACTATGCTTCGCCGTAAATGTCTTCATCACCTGCGTCAATACTTCTACACTCTCCAAGTCCATTGCGTTATACATAGACGCACGGAAACCACCGACCGAGCGGTGTCCTTTCACACCATGACAATTCGCCGCTTTGCAGGCAGCCAAAAATTCGCTTTCTAACTCCGGTCTGGATAGCGTGAAAACAGCACTCATCCTTGAGCGGTCTTCATCTGCATTTGGACAGCTAAACAGCGGACTTTCGTCGATAGCTGCATACATGGTTTTTGCCTTCTCTGCATTACGCTTTTCCATTGCGGCGACACCACCATGTTCTTTCACCCAACGCATATTGAGCATAGAGACGTAGATGGGAAAGACAGGAGGTGTATTGAAAGCTGAATCTTTTTCAACATGTGTCCGATAATCCAACATTGTTGGAATGTCTCGATCTATTTTGCCTAATGCGTCCTTACGAACAATAACTAAAGTGACGCCAGCAGGACCCATATTTTTTTGCGCACCCGCGTAGATAACATCGTAGTCATTGATGTTCATCGGGCGGCTAAAAATATCGGAAGACGCGTCACATACTAATGGTACATCGACTTTTGGTAGTTCAGCGTATTGCGTACCGCGCACCGTGTTGTTGCTCGTGATGTGTAAGTACTTACAATTGGAAGGTAGTTCAAATTCTTTTGGAATATGGGTGAAGTTATCGTCTTTAGAAGATGCCACGTTCGCTACATGACCAAACTTTTTTGCTTCTTTAATAGCTTTGGTTGCCCAAGTACCTGTTTCGACATAAGCTGCTGTTTCATTTGCTCCTAAAATATTCATCGGTGCCATGAAGAACTGCGAACTTGCACCACCTTGCAGAAATAAAACACCGTAGTCATCACTCACCTCTAGCAACTCACGCACTAAAGCCTCAGCTTCTTCCATGACTGCACTAAACTGCGGGCTTCGGTGAGAAATCTCCAAAACGGATAAACCCATGTCCTTGAAATTGACACAAGCCGCACCAGCCTCTCTCATTACGGATTGAGGAAGGATAGCTGGTCCTGCACTGAAATTATGTATTTTGGTCATATTTCTAATTTTTGGTGCAAAAATACAGGCTTGTTGGACAAATGCTGGCTTTTTAGGAAGACAAAAAATAGATGGATAGTAGTTAATGGAAACACGTAGATACATAGAGTGCGTAGTGTATTGATTTTCAATAATTTACAGGAATTTAATGCGCTAAATGAGATCGTCAAAATTTAGCAATCTATATTTTTTCTTACCTTTCTCTCACCATCTCATTCTCTTAACCATCTCAATTTCTTCCACTCATGCTCAATCGTCGTCGCTTCTTCAATCGTACTTTTTTCGCTAGTATAGGTTTAGTTTGGTTTCATACTTCTTGTCAAGAAGAAGCAGCAGTTACCGCAGTGGCAAAAGCGAGTTCCGATACTACTGTTTTTCGACCAACAGTTCTGTCTACTTGGAAAAATGTTCAGGCCAATGAGGCTGCTTGGGCAGAAATCACCGCAGGCAATAGTGCACTAGATGCCGTAGAAGCAGGTGCGCGCGTACCCGAAGCGGACGAAAAAGATCAATCAGTCGGCTATGGCGGTCGTCCCGATCGAGAGGGTCGGGTGACGTTGGATGCGTGTATTATGGATGAGAAAGGAAATGCTGGATCGGTTTGCTATTTGCAGCACATCAAGCACCCAATTTCGGTCGCCCGAAAGGTGATGGAGGAAACACCTCATGTTATTTTGGCGGGCGATGGTGCATTAGCATTTGCACTGGCGAATGGTTTTGAAAAAGAAGAACTATTGACGGAAAAGTCAAAAGCAGAGTGGCAGGAATGGCTCAAAACAGCAGAGTACAAACCTAAAGTCAACATTGAGCTACACGATACCATCGGAATATTAGCATTGGACAAAGAGGGTAATCTGTCAGGTGCATGCACAACGAGTGGTATGGCTTATAAAATGGCTGGTCGAGTCGGTGATTCGCCGATCATCGGTGCAGGACTATTTGTTGATAATGAAATAGGCGCAGCAGCAGCGACGGGACATGGCGAAGAAGTGTTGAAAACGCTCGGCTCTTTTTTAGTCGTCGAATTGATGCGACAAGGACGCACACCTGATGAAGCTTGTCGAGAAGCAGTCGAGCGCATTGCAAAGCGGCACAGTCAGCCAGAAACTATCCAAATTGGGTATATCGCTTTGGATAAACAAGGTAATGTAGGGGCGTATGCGTTACAGAAAGGGTTTGTGTATGCGTTGACGCAAGAGTCGGAGACGAACGTGGTGGAGGTGGAAGCATATCTGTAACGGATGCTGCTAAATCATAATTTTATTGACGAGGCAAAGGATTGCGATCGGATTGATGTAGGAGAGAAGAACTGTTAGCTATCAATGTTTTTGAGGCTAATG
>CAYLPW010000118.1:0-14641 GCA_964385665.1 uncultured Saprospiraceae bacterium | reverse complement strand
TGGATTGTGGTTCCAGAGGTCGCCGGTTCAATTCCGGTTATTCACCCATCTTAACGCGATTCGATTTCGGATCGCGTTTTTTGTTGGGTTTTACCTCGAAGCATACTTCGGTTTTTAGAGTTATCAGCAGAATGTTCGTATGTCGCTTCCCTTATGAGACTAATCTACTTATTTCTTGTCATCAAAACAATTCCAGTGTAAATTGGTAAAAAGCTAAATTGAAAATCGGTACAATCTTGAAGATGAGCCAACAGTTGACGTGCCTTTTTCTCATGACCATCTGACCAGTTGACTTGTGGCAACATATCATCAATGACATAAACACCGCTTACCTTTACCAATCGGAGCGTTGCTTCTAAATCAAGATATTTACCAGACCAAATGCAACCATACAGCTATTTTTACCGATTTAAGTCGAACTTCACCGTTTCTCATACTAGTTTTTTCTGTTGATGCAGCAATCTTATACTAGACTGCCATGAATTTATCTGTACACTCTCTCGCTTTCCTTTCATTTCTCCCTATATTTGTTGACCACAGTTTGTATTCAAACAGTGTGTTGTTGACTTCCCACTTCACCTATTAATCGAGACAACTTTCACGATCAATTACTCAAACTATGCAAAAAAATATGTTGCTCCTTCTGTTGCTCTTTGCCACTTACTGGCAGCTAGCAGCCCAAGACGAGCCTAAACCAGTCACGCAAACCTTTTTGCTGCAAAATGCGACCATCATTCCAGCACCTGGGAAGATGATTGAAAAAGGAAATGTCCTCATCAAAAATGGTGTTATTCAGGCAGTTGGCTCGAATGTGACTGTTCCTTTCAACGCTAAAGTTATCAAAGCTGATTCGATGTATGTCTATGCTGGTTTTATCAGTGGTGCATCACACGTTGGTATTGAAAAGAAGAAGGAAGAAAACAGTAGTGGAGATAGTCGTCAACGCGCTAAAAACCCTGGCAATCCAACGAATGAGAAAGCTGGTATTCAGCCAGAGCGTACCGTTCGGGAAGTACTGAAAGCGGACGATAGCTCGGTAGGTGCCATGCGTCAAGTAGGCTTTACTGCTGCTCATGCTGTACCAGAAGGAAAAATGCTTCCAGGAAAAGGAGCGATCATTTTATTAGCTGGAGACAACGCGAATGAAATGATTCTGATGGAAAATACAGCTTTATTTGCGCAGCTAGTAGGAGCGAGTGGCGTTGCACCATCTACTATTATTGGAGTCATGTCCAAGATGCGTGACCTATATCGGCAAGCAGAACAAGGCAGAACCCACAGTAGAAAGTTTGCCAGCAACCCAGAAGGACTGATGCGTCCGACAAATGATCCAGTTTTGGAAGCATTGTATCCAGTAGTGGAAGGTAAGCAAACCGTATTTATGAAGGCGCAAAATGGACGTGACGTCTCTCGTGCTTTGCAACTACAGGAAGATTTGGGTTATCAGTTGGCTTTAGTAGAGGTAGAGAAAGGATGGAACTATATCGACGATTTAAAAGAGCATACTGTTTTCCTATCACTTGACTTACCCAAAGCAAAGGAGGAAAAGAAGAAAAAAGAGGAGGATGAAATGGACGAAGGCAAAAAGGAACTGGAAGCCCGTCGAGCAGAAGAACAGAAACGCTATGAAATGCAGGCGAAAACGTTTGCCGATGCTGGTATTCCATATGGATTTTCGACTTTGGAGGTCAAGCCGAAAGAGGTCAAAGCGCATTTGAAGCGCATGATGGAAAACGGACTGACTGCCGACCAAGCATTGTCAGCACTCACCACACAAGCAGCACAGCTGTTAGGGGTCAGCAAAATCATGGGGAGTGTAGAAAAAGGTAAAATGGCAAACTTGATCGTCACTGATGCACCTTACTTTGAAGAAGACTCCAATATTCGATATGTCATCGTAGGCGGAGAGGTATTTGAATACGAAGCGAAGCCTAAAAAGAAGAAAAAAGCAACAGGTGCAGAAGGCGAAGAAAAAGCCGACATCGCAGGCAAATGGAGCTACGAAATGAATGTACCTGGACAGGAATTGGAAGGTACATTTACATTTGAAGTCACAGAAGATGACGTAAAACTCATGATGAGTTCGCCTGGTGGAGACGGAGAAGAAATGGAGGTCAATGATGCTGTTCTGGAAGGTGATGTTTTGAGTTTTAGCACCTCTGTCGATCAAGGTGGTGCTACCTTAAATCTTGACTTTGAACTCACCTTTGATGGCGAAAGCTACGAAGGTACGATGAGCGTCGGTGAGTTTGGAACTTTTGATGTGGAAGGCGTACGACTAAACAAGCCAGAATAGTAAGGGTGATATAAGACCCGTAAGGGTGATTCATGAATCACCCCAACCAATCACCCCAACGAATCACCCCAACAGTCATAAAATATAAAAAAATGAAACAACTAATAACAACAGCCTTAATGACGATAGCTTGTAGCTTCCTCGTCCAAGCGCAAAACATAGAAACAGGCAGCATCCTTATCAAAAACGGAACGCTGCTCACCATCACCGATGGCGTAAAAGAAAATACTGACATCTTAATTGAAGACGGTAAAATCAAACGTATCGGCATCAATATTTCGGCAACGGACGGGATGAAAGTCGTGGATGCTGAAGGACAATTTGTGATGCCAGGCATTATTGACGCGCATTCGCACATCGCCATCGATGCAGTGAATGAGGCGACTAGTCCAGTCACTTCCGAAGTTTTTGTAGGCGATGCGATTAATCCATTTGATATTGCAATTTACAGGGCACTGGCAGGCGGGGTCACCATTTCTCATGCCATGCACGGCTCAGCAAATGTGATTGGTGGCGAATGTGAAACTATCAAACACCGATGGGGTAGCCACAATCCTCAAGTCTTCAAAATGAAGAATGCACCGCGCACCATTAAGTTTGCATTGGGTGAAAATCCGATGCGTGTACATGGAGAAGGGAGCAACATTCAGCCGCGCACACGTATGGGCGTAGAGCAAGTGTTCCGAGATGCTTTTGAAATGGCACTAGACTACCAGAAGAAAAAAGAACGCTACAACAATCGCGGGAATGACAACACCATCATGCCCCCCCGATACAGCCGCCGTATGGAGACGTTAGTTGGTATATTGGAAGGAGACATCATCATTCACTGTCACTCCTACCGAGCAGACGAAATCTACATGTTACTGAATGTATTGGGCGATTATAATGTCGATAAAATCTGCTTTCAACATGTCAATGAAGGCTACAAGGTTGCACCAGAACTAGCAGAATATGGTGCCATGGCGTCTGTATTTTCAGATTGGTGGGCATACAAGTTTGAGGTCTACTACTCGACGGCATACAATGCAGCTATCCTAACTGAGAATGGAGTTATTACGTCCATCAATTCAGATTCTGGTGAATTGATTCGTCACCTATATCACGAAGCAGCAAAAACACAACGTTACGGTAGTTTGGAAGACAATGAGGCTCTAAAATTGATTACTATCAATCCAGCAATTCAGTTAGGTATTGACGAGCGTGTGGGTTCTTTGGAAGAAGGAAAGGATGGTGACATTGCCATTTTCAATGAACATCCATTGTCTGTTTACGCGATTCCTCAGCTGACGATTGTCGATGGCATCGTCCGATTTGATGTTAAAGAAGACAACGACGATATGCGAATGGAAGTCGATCCTGAAAATGCGACACCAACCTATACTGAATACTCCAAACGCGAACAAGATCGCTGTATGCAAGATGTATATGAATTTTTTGGTATCTCTAAGGTATCTAATCATAAACATTAGCCTATAGCTACTCGCTTGATAAGCAGAAGGCGATAGTAAAGGGCAATTCATGAATCACCCCAGCTAATCACCCCAATATCCAATCGCTCATAAAATAAAAAAAATGAAACAAACGATATATATCATCAGCTTGCTACTGCTCACTTGGGCAACGACTACGCAAGCTCAAACGGCGAAAGCTAACAAAGGCACATTTGCCTTGACCAATGCGACTATTGTTACCGTAACAAATGGTACAGTAGAAGGCACATTACTCATCCAGGATGGCAAAATTGCAGGCATCGGAAGTGATGTAAGCATTCCATCAGATGCGAAGGTGATTGATTGCACTGGCAGATCTATCTATCCTGGCTTCATCGACGGAGGAACTACTTTGGGACTGGGCGAAATCAGCTCGGTGTCACTGACGCAAGATGCCAACGAGATCGGAGAATTTACGCCACACATGCAAGCCTTGACTGCTATCAATCCAAATGCAGTCGCTATCCCAGTGACGCGTGTGGAAGGTGTAACTACAGTCATTTCTCAACCAACAGGTGGTAACTTTCCAGGTACGGCAGCTTTGATTAATTTAGTTGGTTACACGCCCGATCAGATGTATGCTGGCTTCAAAGCTGTGGTCATGAACTACCCAAGTTCAGGACGTAGAGGACGACGCGATAGACGAAGCGAAGAAGAGCTGAAAAAAGCAGAGGAGAAGAAGTTGAAGAGTATCAATGAGATTTGGGAGTCCTTGACGTTGTATAAATCCATTAAAGACAAAGCGTCAAAAGGGGAACAACTCGACTACAATCCAGAAATGGAATCCTTACTGCCAGTCATCAATGGCGAAGTAGCCTTGATGGTAGAAGTCAATGCAGAAAAAGACATTCTCTCTGCGATCAAATGGGTCAAAGATAAGGAGATCAAAAAGGTAATTTTTACAGGTGTGGCTGAAGGTTGGCGTGTTGCTGATTCTTTAGCGCAAGCAGATATTCCAGTCATCACTGGTCCTGTATTGAGTATCCCACGCCGTGTCTATGATCGCTATGATGCAGCGTATACGAATCCTGGCAAAATGCTCAAGGCAGGTGTCAAAGTTGCCTTACGTACGAATGAAACAGAAAACGTACGCAACTTAGTCTTCAATGCTGGCTTCGCTGCGGCCTACGGCATGGGCAAAGAGGAAGCGTTGAAAGCGGTCACGATAGTCCCTGCTGAAATCTTTGGCTTAGCAGATCAAATTGGTTCACTGGAGGTCGGTAAAGTGGCTACGCTTTTCGTCAGTACAGGAGATGCTTTTGAAACGAAGTCGAAAGTCACGCATCTATTTATTGATGGCTGGCAAGTCGCGATTGATAGTCGCCACATTCAGTTGTACGAAGAGTTCTTGGATCGTACACCTGGACTACGGAAGTAGCCTCTACGTTCTCAGAGCTATCAAATACAAGGCATCTACCTCAGAGGGGATGCCTTGTACTTCACATTTACCGAATCGATTACTCATAACCCATACAAATGAAACGACGCAATCTCACCATTGCGGCAGTGCTGTTTGGTGCTGCTCTACTTATCCTTCTCTATACTTTTCTATCCAAAAAAAATATTGCAGATGCTATTCCTGAGACGGCTATTGCTGTCTGGAAAGTGGAAGCAGACAACGTCATCAAAGTAGTTGCTTCACTTCCTTTCTTAGGGGAAGATCAGTTGATTTTAGAAGGGATTGACGCGATTGTTGACCAATCAGTTACCGCTGTCTTGCAAGCAGGAACACCAGACCAATTTAGCACCCTTTTTCTCACAAAAATCAACAAATCAACTTGGCGTCAGCTACAAACAAGGGCGAGGAGAGTGTCTGATTGGCAAGGAGTAACCGTATTCACTAACGCAGATCAATCATCCATATTTGCCTATCATAAAGGGATTCTAATGATCGCGCCACACGCCATTCAAGTAGAACAAGCCATTACACAACTTAAAGAAGGTGGTCAAGAATGGAAATCATCTGATCAATATCTCACATTACAGTCGGAGGCTACACTACGAGCCTTGGAAGAGGTAGTGGGAGACGCGCTGATGGAATTTCCATTAGCAAATGCAAGTTGGGGAAACACTTGGGTCATAGAACCGCTATCAGATTCCACCATTCAGTTTTCAACAGAGGCAGCGCTGCCCTTTATATTCACTCAAAACACTTCACCTGTTGCCTTTCTCAATACACTACCTGCCGAAACAGAAACATTCGTCTGGAGTAAAAAGGAATCGACAGCTGAACAGTTGTTAGCTGAATCAGTTGGGAAGTACTTAGAAAAAAGAGATGTCAGTACGGCTTGGATGTGGTCGATGTTGCGCTACAATAACGAGTGGCAGCCACTCTACGTTTTTCAACTGAATAAAAGTGGGCGTTTACAACTAGAGCAGCTGCAAAAGGCTGTTGATCAAGTTGTCATGTTTGACTTGTATAGAGGAGACAACGGTCACTTTTTTAGCTTTGACAACGACTATTTATGGATAACCAAAAATCAAGCGACACTTAGTCACGTGCTTAGTAGCTACATTGGCGGACAGACATTGGCACAAGAACCTTCTTTTTTAGAGGCTTATGCTCAAGTGAGTCAAGATCAAGGTGCTATCTTTTACGCCCGACATGATGCCATAAACTATTTAATAAAAAAGCACGGCAATCTAAAAAATGATGGAACGAAACAGCAATTGATTGACGACACCACCTCACCGCGCCAGTTCTTTTTAGGCTTTCAAAATAACGACAAAACAAGAGCTACGCTACAGATAGTATCTGGGAAAGAACGAGTCGCTGCACGTACTCCTGCCACCTTAGAAGCCTTGCCACTCGAAGCGAATCTATCAACCACTCCTACTCTTGTCAAATGGAAAAACCAAATATATCTATTAGCACAAGATGAGTCCTATCGACTATATTTATTTGATATTGATGGGCAATTGCAATGGGTAAAAGCATTAGATGACAAACTGCAAGCTCCACCTCAACTACTACAAAACGGCCGATTGTTTTTTCAGACGGCTTACAAAGTCTACATCTGCGATATGGAAGGTGTATATAGAGAAGGTTATCCATTCAGTTTGACATCACCTAGCATCGTTCCTATTTGTTTGTTAGACTTTACGGGAAAGGGGGAATATTCTTACTTCATTGCTAATGAAATGGGGTACGTCTATGGCTATGATCTGGAGCGAGAATTGTTAGTAGGCTGGTCGCCAAAAGATACGATCGGTACGACTGTCAAAAGTATTCAGCACACGCAGCGCAAGGGTGATTTTGTTATCATTCAAGCAGATAGTAGCTTGCAGGTTTTTGATCGGAATGGCAATACGAGATTTAAGGTAAACGATCCGTTATTTTCCACGGCTACTATTGACTATCAAAATACTACTAATTTTGCCCGAATTGTAGCAGCTTCTCCGAATGGGAAACTAAAAGTCATTAACTTCAAAGGCGAACATTTCAATCTAAAGTTTGCGCCACATAGACAGTTTTTGTTTGCGAATGTTTGGGGAGATTCGCGCAAGGATTACATTGCTGTACAGGAGAATGAGATTGTCGTATTTGGCTATGATGAAAAAGATGACTATGCGATTCAATATACGATTCCGCTAAAACAAAAAGTAGATGATGTTTTTATCGTCAATAATCAGATTGGTACTTTTCAGGCTGCTAATAACGAACTGATGCTATACAACCAAAGCGGACAGCCAATCAGTGGATTTCCGCTTTCGGGCAACACTCCATTTCTCATAGAAAAAAACATTCTCTACACTGGAGGTGACACCGAAATCCTTCGCTACCAATTATTTCAATAGCTCTTTCTTCACCAATTTGATATTCGTTTGGTGCATTTTTTCTAAAAAAGAAGAGCGACGATAGTCTCGCCAAAGTTGAGTTTCAGGAAATGGTTTTTGGGTTAGCACATGTTCTCGTAGATTAACTACATACTGCCAAGCCATTGTCAAACGCTTTTCCATTTCTGCTTTGTCAGTAGTCGCTGAACCATGCCCACTAACTAGTAGCTTAATGTCAAAAGCAGAAAATATGGTCTCTAGTATCTGAATTGTGCTAATATAGTTAGTGAAACTTTCATAAATCAACGGAAATTCTAACGCACTCAAGTAGTCTCCAACAATGAGTGTTTTTAGATCCCAATGATACAGCAGAAGTCCATCGCGATTATGCCCAATAGCTGGATAGCAGCGGAATCTATCGTTGCCGATCGAAAAGGGATAACCACGCTCGGAAGGAACAATATCGACTTTTGGAAAGGTCAATGTTTCTGCTCGTTCAATATAAAATTCAGCATCTAAATCATGAATAGCCTGTATGGCTTTACTAGGTTCAGGATGGTCTGATAGCTGAGAAGAAGCAATGACTGTAGCCGAGTCCGCGAATCGACTATAGCCGACGATATGATCATAGTCCGAATGGGTGAAATAAAGATAAAGTGGTCGGGGATCGGTCTTGATTTGCTGCTCCAAAAAGTCCAATTCGATAGGTAAGTAGTTCGGATCAATGAGCAGTTGGTAGTTAGGTCGACGTATCCAGGTACAAGTCGTACGATAGAGCGCACTTTCAAAAATGGTGAGGTATTCGTTCTGGTATTGTATTTTCATTAGGACAAAGGTAAGTTTCAATAGGAGAGAATTCTGTTCCATACATATAAAATAAATGCCATCTATAACGTTCTTAGTCTGAATTCAATAATAAACTTGCCTATCTATACAGTTAGGTAAACCTGACCGTCGGGCAGGTTTATATTTTCGTCCCAATAATTATCGGGACGCCTTTGGTTGAAAACATCTAGTTAGTTATGCTACTTTCAACTAAAACCAAACCCTGACCCCGAAAGCTTTCGGGGTTCGGGGTAAATTTGATTAGTTCACATTTAGAAGGTTCGTTACTGATTTCTGTATCTTTGACGACCATTATTGACCTTCACATCAGTCGATTACAATATGAAACAATATCTACTTCTCCTCTTCGTAGGACTGTGGGGCAGTGCTTTATTTGCACAAGACCCGCACTTTGCCCAATTTGCGAATACTCCTCACCTGACTAATCCAGCACTCATCGGCGTCTACGAAGGCGATATGCGCGCCTCCTTAGCTTATCGAGAGCAGTGGGGAACCGTACTCAGTCAGCAACCTTTCCGAACAGTAGCTGCTAGTGTCGATTTGCGGCGTCCAGTGCTGCGCAATGACTTTGCTGGTTTTGGTATAGTCGCTATGCACGACGACTCGGGTCCCGCCAATTTCATGCAAAGTCGAATTTATGCAGGAGGCGCGTATCTAAAGAAGCTAGGTGGGAAAGGCTACAAAAGCAATGCGCAGTACTTGGTAGCAGGCGCACAAGTAGGTGCTGGGCAAAACCGAGTGGCTACCGAAGGACTACTTTTTTCTGACCAAATTGAGATAGGTACACCTAATATTATTCGAGAAACGCAAGAAGTATTTGGTGAAAATACGACCCCTATGTTTCTAGACTTCAATGCTGGACTAATGTGGTATAGCGTCTTCGACGACAACCAAAGTTTGTATGTAGGAGGAGCCGTTCATCATCTGACGACCCCTGATGTTGCTTTTTTGGACGACGAATCATTCAATTTGGAGCGACGCTACACGGTACAAATTGGTGGAGAAGTTCCACTCAATAGTAATATCAGCTTACTGCCTTCCGCTATCGGCTGGCAGCAGGGACAAAGCAGGCGGATTTTAGCTGGTACGCATATGCGCTACAATAGTCGAGATTGGAAAGAAATTGCGCTTCGCATAGGTGTTTGGGGAAGTATAGTGAATGAGCTAGAAAGTAGCGTCCTCATGGATGCGACTATTGTGAGTGTGCTATTAGAAATGGAACGTTTGGACATTGGTATGAGCTACGATCTAAATACGTCTTCATTGACTCAAGTCACGAATGGAAGAGGAGCTTTTGAACTAACAGTCACCTATAAGCAACCGACAAAAGGAAGAAAACTAAAGGTGGACTGTCCTAGGTTTTAGAGAAAAAGGAGAGTTTTGAGAGTTTGAGCGCGTCAAGAGAGAAAAGAACGAGACTTTCAAGAGAAACGCAAGCACAACTAGGGCAAACGCATTAAAAATATGTAACGTAAAATATTGCGTGGAACAAGTGTAGAACAAGTCCTATTTGGCGGGGGGCTACGAGCCGCCACTGTTTGAGGGACGAGTTTGGCGGGTCTAGCGTTTTTGCTTCCTTTTTTGGCAATGCAAAAAGGAAGAGCCCGTCGGCTTGAGACAGAATCCAAGCTTAGCGTGCCTAACACAGTGCTATCATTACAGGTTTTACATTTGATGCGTTTGCCCTAAAGCACAACAAACACGTGTGAATTTATTCACACGTCATGAAGAAAATTCATTCACACCCTACCTATAGCATGAAACACAAAAAGCCTGAGCTTCTCAAGAAGCTCAGGCTTTTCTATTCAAATGATAATCTAATAGCTAGAAACGGCTACTAGTTATCTCCTTGCGACATGTTATATACATCGTTCATCTTCGGTGCAATACGGAAGACAACACGACGGTTCATGGCTCTTGCATCAGCAGTACTTTGATCTTCTGTCAATGGCTTGTACTGACCACGAGCGGCAGCAGCTAACTGACCTGGATCTACACCTTCGCTCAACAGACGACGCAATACTGAATCCGCACGACGGTAGCTCAAGTCCCAGTTATCACGGAAAGCAGCACCTGCTACTACACCTTGATCGTCGGTATGACCTTCGATAATGATTTCTAGGTTTTTGTTATTTTTCAAAATAGAAGCTAAAGAGTCGATCACTGCACGGTCATCACCACCTAAGCGGATAGAACCACTAGAGAACAATACTGGCTCAGAAGTTTTCAAGTAGATGTAGTCATTGACTTCTTCTAGCATCAAACCACTCGTCTCGTACTCATCAAAAGCACTGTTGATAGCTCCAGAAAGACCATCGTACTTTCCTTGCATTTCTTCCACTGCAGCCATAGCGTCAGAGTTTGACTTTTTTGCTGCGTTAATATCTTCCTCCAAAGAGGAAATTTGATTTTCCATCGTTGACTTCGCTTCTTGATATTCTGACATCAACGATTCTTTCTCATCTTCTGCATTCTGCAGTTGAGATTGCGTTTCTTCTAAATTTTGTGATAAACGGTCACGTTCGCCAGTCATCTCGTCAAATTTCTTCTTTGAAACACAAGATGTCATTAGACCGAATACTGCGAAAAACATTACAATAAATGTAGGGCGCATGCTCTAAATTTTTTTAGTTAATAAAATATATGGTTTAGTAAAAATGAAGACTTTCTATTCATCTCAAACATAAAGCGTAGAAACGATCGTTTTCATTTAAACAGCAAATCAAAAGTATAGCTGCTAATGATATAACCCACTTCTACCCCTATCTGTTTGGTTCATTCACGTTGATGAGATTAAAATTCACATCAACAAAATAGATTTACATTCTTTCTCTACTCTTTTTTGAGTAGAGTAGAAGGTGTATGAAGCCTAACGAATATAA
Source organism: uncultured Saprospiraceae bacterium (assembly GCA_964385665.1). GTDB lineage: Bacteria > Bacteroidota > Bacteroidia > Chitinophagales > Saprospiraceae > JAAUTG01. The sequence goes on along the minus strand of CAYLPW010000118.1, from coordinate 3,347 downwards.
GACATTCAGGGGGCAAAGTAAGAAAAAAGCGAAACGTTTTGCAAGCTACATTGAGTAGAATGCTACTTCCAATGAGTCTTTTGTCAATTTTACTCACTAATAGACACATTAATTTGTGCTGCTTCTTGACAATAACGTTACTCAAACTGTAGAGGATGTACTTTCTCTTCTACAGCATTCTACTAGTAGCTAACAATTTAATTGATGAAAATGTGTGAAACGCTAGATGCTAATTGCTTACATTTATGCAGAATTTAAAGTTTCAAAATGAGATTTTTTGGTATCCTGCTTTGCTGTCTATTTGCACTACATAGTCTTTTTGCACAAACTAGGGATTGTGATCCAGTAGTTTTGGAAGGAAGCCAGGTGAGTTGTATGCTGGGTTTAGCACCTGATGAAGTGGTTGGTTTTCGATACATCAATAATGCATGGCAACAAATTCCTGTACAGATTGACGAACGTCGATTGATGGATATGACCATTCCATATAGTGGCATTCCTATGTTTGGTACTTGTCTGTTCAAGTCAGAAGAAAATGTAGTTTGGGATATTTTGTTTTATACAGATCCTAATACGTTTACTGGGGCGGACACGACTGATCTGAATTTTGATGCGGATGATGAATTAGCCTTTATGGCAAAAGATGTAGGTGGTATAGCTCCAGCAAGCAGTTGTCCAGGTGGGGTGTATGCGAATAGTAAATGTCAAGTTCAAGTTCAAGATCCCTTAAATGGAGGATCAACCTTAGGGTACATTTATCTTTTTGAGCAAGATGGTAGCTTATCTCCAGATGCAGGAGTGGACTATGTGGATTATGATTATGAAGATTTTGGGGGAAATTATAAGGGAACCTATCTAGTTTGTGTTTTCAATGGTAGCAACGCCAATCCTGAAGATTCTAGAGTGACTACCGATCGCTACAGTATGCACTTTTCTCAGCGTTGGGTGAATGACGAACTCCAAGTATCCGCAGGCAATGCTTCTAATATTGATATACTAGACCGTCATCAGTTTTTTACCGATGTCAATTCTTGCGCACGTAATGAAGTTACCTTCTCCGACGGAAAAGGACCTATTATCGCCTACAAAGAAGGACCTATACGAGGTATCCGCTCCGTAATGGGAGCAAATAGCGGAACATTTACTCAGCTGGACGTTATTTTTACGGAATGCCGAACAGAAAGCAGAATGTTTTACCGCATGCATCCTGGTCCAGGTTTTTATGATGTCATGGACTACAACGCCGACGTTCTTGGCATGACGTACTATAATAATCAGATTCCTAACGGTGTACCTGTGGATGGAATAGGCGACCAAATGTCCGAAGAAGTCCCTTTTGAATGGGAACTGATCGTGGGTGCGCCTGGTGCTATTGCTACTACTTATACGTACGATACGGATATGTCACTGGGTACTAAACAGCAATACGAGGATGGGCTAGTCGAGGGATATGTTCGAGCTTTTCATAATGATGCAGCTGGAGGACTCAATCGACGATGCACTGGAGACGGAAAATTCTATGGAGCGAGTGGTTTTGTGTTGCGTTCCCGAGAATGTACAGACGACCGATACAGCTTTCAAACCGCACCTTCTTGTATGCCAGGAGAAGTCCGTTATTTTGAGCATACGCGCTACCAGTATTACTTAGCCCCACAGACAACTACCTCAGAAGCAGCTAATTACGCTACTTTTGCTAAAAATCCACTGCTGGCTACATCCACTGCATTAGACTGTACCACTAATGCGCCGACTTGTACGGATGGACTTCAAAACGGAAACGAAACAGGAGTCGACTGTGGCGGAGACTGCCCAACCTGTCCAAGCAACTGCCCTGATGAGACGATTAGTACACTACCTCCTAGTCCTGGCATGTATGACTATATCAATACGAATTCCATTACTTCTACGGCAACAGTAGAAGCTAATACAGCCGTTCTATTTCAAGCAGCCACTACTATACAACTACTACCAGGTTTTCATGCCAAAGCTAACAGTACATTTACCGCTCAGATTAGTCCTTGTGCCGTATTGCAACGCGTGGAACAACGAAGTCAAGATAACTTACAGATTGAGATTGCACCAAACCCTGTTCGAGGTCAGCAACTTAACTTGCGACTGTACCTACCTCGATATAGCGATGTCCAAATGAGACTCTATGACATCAATGGACGACGTGTCGGTAACACGCAATGGCAGCAAGATGTAGAACCTGGCAACCATACCTTTCGCTATGATCTACATGGCATACGCGCTGGTCTATATCTGATAGAAGTAAAAGGCGCAAAGGAACGTATCGTGAAGCGTGTTTTAGTACTTGACTAATGCTACATTACGACTCTAGGAAAAATTGGCAATCAGTAACTGAGCATCACAGGTTGAATGATACAATGATGAGTTTAGACAAAAATCATTTGGCCACCGATAGTTAGGCACACTTACCTGATTCAGCTTTACTCGAAGTGAATATGTAGGAGGAAGTAGGTACTTGGGGGTAGAGTAGAATACCAAAAATGTACATTCTTGTTGAACGCTAGTCTAAGAGTGTACTGATAGTTGGATAATCAGTCTACAAATGGCTCATTTTCGCTACAAAGACAAGATTCCCAACAAGTGCTAAAGTGTATGCTGCTGAAGCGTTGCAAAAAAGTCTTGCTCAGTGCATATATTCGGTACATGCAGAATGGCGTTGACTTTGGATGCCCAGGGCATAGTAAATGGAGTAGCTGACCACACCGCCACCCAAACATTTGGTTGAACTAAGGTAACTGATCGAATCAATTGATGCTGAGGCTGCGATAGACGATCCGCAGTGGTAGATACACAAAGTATAGCTAAGTCCGCCGCTTGAGCTTTACGTTGTGCTTCATTCAGTAAACTTTCATCTATATAATCGTCTAGTGCATAGCCTTTTGCTGATGATAGCTCCACTGCATACTGATCGGTCAGTGTCTCCCAATGTCGGAGTTGCCAATTGATAGGTGGCTCATGAATCTGACCGACGAGTGCTAGATGTTTAGGGAAGAGTTGGAGAGAAGGTTCTTTTAGGTATAGTAGCATTCTTGAAAAAGTATAAACTTGAAATATAAATAGCTTTTCTTCATTTCTTATTTGAAAACACACAGACATCCCGAAAGCTATCAGGATGTCCATGTGTTATATATTAAGGCTCATATAACGTAATAGGATGATGAATAGTTATGTTGTGTTTAGTGGGTTATTAGGCTTCAAAATCGTTCTAAATAAATCCTCTAAAATCGCTTTTCCTCTACGTTTGGCATTGAAGACAAATTCTAAGAAAGCTAAGTACAGTGGCATTTTTTCCTGACTGATCCCTCGATGCGGTCGAA
>CAYLPW010000117.1:0-14756 GCA_964385665.1 uncultured Saprospiraceae bacterium | reverse complement strand
CTTCCACCGCTGCTCCCAAATAAGAAGCTGCCAAAATCGTAAATACAAAGGCTTGTACAAAGGCAACGACCAACTCAATCGCCATCATAAACATCGTCAATGGGATCGCAATAATTGTTCCCATTCCTGCACCTAATAAGTTCTCTCCTGCTTTTCCGAAAATAAAGATCAACGCGATAAACATGAAGACTACAATGTGTCCGGCGGTGATATTCGCTGCCAAACGCAACATAAGCGTCAGTGGCTTGATGAATAAGCTCAAAAACTCAATAAACGCTAATAGAATACGCGCTGGAATCGGGACACCTGGCATCCAAAAAATATGCTGCCAATAGTGCTTATTTCCGTTGATATTGACCAGAATAAAGGTAATGATCGCCAAAGCACCTGTTACCGCTAGTGAACCTGTTACGTTTGCACTACCAGGAAAGAACGGGATTTGTCCAATCAAATTCAATCCAAGAATGAAAAAGAAGATAGACAATAAGAATGGAAAAAATTGCTCGTACTTGTGTCCTAAAAATGGAATCGCTACCTCATCTCGAATAAAGACAAAAACAGGTTCTACTACTGCTTGAATACCTTTCGGTGCTTGTCCTTCTCGCTTCTGATACCCACTTGCTGCTGCTCTGAAAACAAAGAACATCAACAATAAAACCAATAACATCGTGAAGACATTCTTGGTGATCGAGAAGTCATAGAACGACGTCAATCCACCACCAAACAAGCCACCATCTAAAGTAGACTTGTATTCCAGTTCGTAGCCTTGCCCTTTGTATAAGGCAAAATAGGTGTCTTCATCACCGTGATAGATACATTCAATCTCTTCTTCTCCCATCGGGAAACTCGTATCCTTGATCCGCATCACTTCTCCATGGTTCAACACATAGCGATCAATCGCTAATCGTCCATTTCCATGGTTTAGATTATAGTCGAATGCACTCGCTAGCATAAAATTCCAACCAGCATCTGGCGCGTATAGCATCATCGGCAATGGCAAGTAAACTTCGCCAAATACGTGATACGCGTTGGCGTCTGCTATGTGGTGAAAAGCATCACCTGCTGCGTTGTATTCTTCTTCATGTGAGCCACACGTTCCATGCTCGTCACCATAATCTCCGTAGTCCGTGTGCGTCTCATCCATCGTCGCGTGTACGTCGTCGTGATCGTGGTCATGTCCGTCGTGGTCATGATCGTGATCTTGTGCCACCATGAAAAATGGCAAGGCACACACCCAAAAGAGGAAAAAAAGACGTTTATAATTTGCTGCGATCATATCAAAAACTTATCTAGCTCTGTCAAATTCGGCGCAAATGTACGTATTCCTATTTGATTGAAGAAATGGATGTTATCTTTTTATTAAGTCGTGTTAAGTGGCTGACTTTGAAGTAAAAAGGAGAAAAAAGAGGTGGAACAAATATGTACTAGATTTTCTCCTCACATTAGATAGCTCTACCAAATATTGAAAGGAAAAACGATAGTCAACCCGAAGAATCTTTTTTGTGCTGTGTTTGTCATTTTTCTACTGACCTCTAAATTTTCGGTCACAACAGAGAAAAAATCATTTTTCTTATCTCAAAAGGTCATTAAAGAGAAGATAAGTCAGAATTGATTGTGTCTGTCAATAGTAGATTTAATTTTTCTTTAAAAAGCAGCGAATAGATAAGTGGACTTGTTATAGCTTTACATCTTTGAATCCTACATACGACTAAGACAACCATGACAATAGCTACATTCATCACCCGCCTTTCTTTGTTTTTAACTTTTTGTGCTTTTTCGCTGACTTGTGTAGATCAGATTGACTTAGAGCCTTCTGAAGACGTAGAACGAGGTCTTTCCATTCAAGGAGAGTTGATAAAAGGTGAACCTTCTAGACTGACACTACAAGTCCGTCAACTTTTCAATTTCTCGAACGAGAGTCGTGTTCCCGTCCGATTACAGGCACTTTATGTGATTGATGAAGCAGGAACAGAGCTGTTAATCTCTGACCGATCAACTACTATTTACAACTACACCTTCAAACCTGATGATCCCATACAAATTGAGTTTGGTCAATCTTATAAAATTCGAGTAGATCTAGAGAATGGAAAGCGCGTTGAGTCTACATATGAACAGTTGATAGCGCCTCTAGAAATGGATTCTGAACTAAGCTTTCGCACCGAAACGATTACGCTTCAACGAGAGCAGACTGGGGATATTGTAGAAGAAGATTTCGTGCAGTTCACAATCGATACTTCGGTGGATGTTCCTGAAGGCACACCAAAACCTAAATTTCTTTGGTCAACAGAGCGTACTTATCAATTTACCGATTTTTTAGACTTTCCCTTCTTTGAACCTAAAACTTGCTATGCAACTGTTGCACTAGATTTTGATCGCCTAAAACTATTAGATACAGAATCATTAACTACCGATGACCTCACCGACTTTCCTTTATCACGCGTTCCGCTCAACTTTGAGTTTGCAGAAGGTTACTACTATACGGTTTATCAACGATCTTTGACCGCAGGAGCTTTTGAATATTACAGTCGTATCCAAGAACTAATCGATCGAACTGGACAAATTTTTGAGCCAGCAGTAGGTCTTCTTCCTACCAATTTCACTAATGTAAACGACCCGAAGGATACTGAAATCTATGGCTACTTTACAGCGTTTGCTCAAGATACGCTTCGACTTTGTGTACGCCCTGAAGAAGTAGGCAATCCTGGTCGTATTTGTCCGCCCACCAATGAACAATCTCGATGCCCAAATCCCTGTTGTGACTGTTTAGTATTGCAGGGAAGCCAGGTGAATCCACCAGACTTTTGGGATAAGTAAAGAGTGTGCTTCCCTCCGAAAATCGAACCAAGAGATAAGATGAATATATTAGCTAAAATTTACAGCAAAAGAGACCAAAAATCCTTACACAAAGTAGAATAGTCACGGAGTGATAGTCATTATTTCACCGATCTCGGCGACAACCGACGCTGTAACTCCTCCAACGGCACTCCTTTCGTCTCTGGCATCAAAAATAAGACAAATAGCAACTGCAAGACCATCATTCCTGCAAAGAAGGAAAAAATAGAGACTTGCGAAAAAGCAGCCAATACACTAGGCGTCACTAACGTAATTAACCACGCAAACACCCAGTGAACACCCGAACCAAAGGACATCCCGTAGTCGCGCACTTTATTGGGAAAAATTTCTGAAATGAACACCCAAATGACTGCTCCTTGACCTATTGCATGACTCGCAATGAACGCACAGACAAAGGCAACGAAAACAGTTCCTTCGATGCCAGCGGAGAACGAATAAGCCACGGCAGAAAGGGAGAAAATATAACCAATAGAGCCAGCCAGCATGAGCGTTTTTCGTCCTACGCGATCAATCAAATACATGCCTAAAAGTGTAAATAGCAAATTCACAACCCCGATGGGTATAGACGCGCCCAATACGCTATCAGCGGCAATACCTGCACTTTCAAAAATGCGTGGTGCGTAGTAGAGTACAAAATTGATGCCTGACAACTGATTGAACATCGCTAACAAAAAAGCTAACAGAATTGGTAAGTTGTATTTGCCAGAAAAGAAACCGCTGGATTTGTCTTTAACTAGGCTTTCTTTAATGGTCGCCAATGCTTCTTGAATATTGGTCAAGGCTGGATTGATAGTTTGCAAAATGCTTTTCGCTTCTGCCTCGTTGGCTGCTCCTCCTTTCATTAGCAACCATCTTGGACTCTTCGGAACACCCATGACCATCAAGGTATAAATAATGGCTGGTAGAGCTTCAATACCCAGCATATATCGCCAAGCATTTTCTTCAATCAACTGCCCGATTAAATAATTGGAGAAGAAGGCGACAAGAATACCAAAGACTAGATTGACTTGATACAGAATCCCTAAGCGACCTCGATTATCGGCAGGCGCGATTTCAGAAATGTAGATTGGGGCAGCTACTGAACTGGCTCCCACACCTAAACCTCCAATAAAGCGAAAAAAGGAAAACGAATAGGGATCTTGCGCCAATCCTGAACCCAAAGCTGATATTGTATACAGTACACCAATCCAAAACAGCGTCCGTTTTCGTCCCAACTTATCACAAGGAATACCTCCTAACAATGATCCAATTACCGTTCCCAAAAGGGCAGTAGAGATGATGAAGCCATGAAATTCGTTAGACGTATTCCACAGTTTTTGAATGGGCTGATCAGCACCTGAAATAACAATGGTATCGAAACCAAATAGAAATCCTGCAAGGGCGACCGTAATCGACCAATAAAGTAGTTTGTTGTTCATCGTTTTGTTTTCTTTCCGTAAACTTAGCAGAATTTTAGAAAATAGCTAGTACCGTTGCATCAGTTGCACACCCAACCCATTTTTGCGTTCTTTGTAGAAAAAGCAGTTATATTGATCGAATAGGTGCAACTAATAACGCATTAGTTTGCTTAATTTATAAGTTACTACGAGACACATTAGGAAGCTAGAGATGGAAAAAGTCTCACATCTAGTAGTCTCACATCTCAAATTTATGTCCGTACTCAAGAATTTAAAATCCTTATTCATCGTAGAAGACGAAGAATTGATCAAAGCCTCTACTTCAGGTTCTTTCAAGAAAGCGGCAGCCACTCCTATTCCAGCTCAGCCGTCTGCCCCGACCATACAAGAGAGCGAAGTAGGTGAAAAAGGACAGGTATCCGATAAGTTTATGGAGGTGCTGTTGAAAGCGATGGAGAAAAACAACTTGGATGGCTTTGACTATTTAGAATACAAAAAGTCGTTGCAGTCGCTTGCGAAGATGCCTATGGACGAAGCAACGCGGTATAAATCTGCTTATGCGATGGCACAGACGATGGGCGTAAAGCCAGAGATGCTCGTGAAGACTGCTGAACATTACATCGCTGCATTGAGTCGGGAAGAAAAGCAGTTTGAACAAGCATTGACCGCCCAAAAGCAGAAACAAGTTCAAAGCAAATTGTCCCAACTCAAACAACTAGAAGAGACCATTCAACAAAAAGCTCAACGCATCAAACAACTGACTCAAGAAATCGAAAAACATCAGCAACAAATGGCAACGACGAAACAACAAGTGTCCGATGCTAGCGTCAAAATAGAAACCACCAAAAATAATTTTATTGCTTCGTATAATGCGTTGGTCTCGAAGATTCAGGAAGATATTGATAAGATGAAACAGTATCTGGGGAGCAATTAGCTTTTACTGTGTAACGACCAAACTTGTTTGGTGCGTTCAACCTGCCAAACAAGTTTGGCGGTTACGAGTACGATATGAAATTAATTTTTTCGTTACACTACTAATCAGAGCGATTTCTATTGGAAAAGATATCTGAATAAAAGACAACCACTGTATTGCTAAAAGCTAATAGCTTTTAGCTCTAAAAAAGATTGACGTTTGAAAAAGAGAATAAGAATCGTAAAAAAAGGGGAAGATGATAGCAATATCGACTATTGGCTTTCTCTGAGTGGGCAAGAAAGAATGAGGGAATTAGAAAAAATGCGCCAACAAATCAATAAGAGAATATATGGACCTCGACAAGAATTTCAGAGAGTTTATCGAATTGTTAAACGAACACAAAGTTAGCTATCTGGTCATTGGAGGATATGCTGTTAACTTTCACGGTTATCCACGATATACCAAAGATATTGACTTCTGGCTATGGATGACGGAATCAAATATTGGTAAGCTCATTCAGGCGATTGAAGAATTCGGTTTTGGTGATTTAAATTTGACAGTTCATGATTTTATGACTCCTGAAAATATTATTCAACTTGGATATGAACCCTATCGTATAGACTTATTGCTAGATATTGATGGTATTGATTTTGAAGAATGTTTTGATAGAAAGACTAAAGCTAACTTCGAAGGAACGGAGATCAATTTTTTATCTCTCAAAGATCTAATAACTGCTAAAAAGAAGGCAGGACGCTTACAAGACTTGGCAGACGCTGAGCAGCTTGAAAAGCTAAATAGTAAAGACAATAAGTAATCTATAATAAATACAAGGTGATTTGCTTTTGGATCAATAAGTTGAAGGACAGCATCCGCTGAACAAGCTAACAGCCAATAGCTAATCGCCAACAGCCAACAAATGGTAGAAAACAACTCAAAATCATTTTGGAGACGACCGGAAGGGGTCACAGGAATTATCTTTTTGCTAGGCGCATTTCTAGCAGGTGGTATTCTATTGGTCAATGCACTACCGATCTTGACGCAAGGTATCATGCTCATTGCTTCTATTTTGGTACTTTTTGCGATCATTTTCACCGTACTTGACCCTAGGGCGCGAACGCTCGTCAGCTATGGATTTAAAAGTGTGATGCGCTACATCACAGGTCTGTTTGTGCAACTTGACCCGATAGCGATTATGCGCGGCTATGTGAAGGAACTGGATGGCAATTTGCACCAAATGAAAAAGCAGATTGCGCAGCTACGTGGTCAGAAGCACCGTCTGGAAGAGATCATCCATAACAATAAGAAGCAGGTACAAAGTAACCTAGCCGAAGCCAGTCAAGCTCGACGCGATGAGCAACAGAAGCAAATGATTTTGAAGAGTCGGAAAGCGAGTCGCTTGCGGGATTCCAATTCTCGTCTGGAAGCTTTACAACAGCGCATGCAAGTACTATATCGAGTACTTTCTAAGATGTATGAGAACTCCGAAATTCTCAAGGAAGACATCGAAGATCAGGTCGAAATCAAAGAGCAAGAGCGCAAAGCCATTCATGCGACTAACTCAGCGATGAAATCCGCCATGAGTGTCATTTCTGGCGATCCAGATCAACGCGCCATGTTTGACCGCGCGATGGAAGCCATGACGGAAGACATCAGTAATAAAGTAGGCGAAATGGAACGTTTCATGCAGCTGTCCGCCAATTTTATGAATTCGATTGACTTACAAAATGGTGTGTTTGAAGAAGAAGGCATGAAGATGCTCGAACAATGGGAACAAGAAGGTACTTCCCTCATTCTAGGCGATGCGAAAGCACACTTATTGCTCTTGGATGAAGAAGAACAAAATGGAACACTTGACCTCAATGAATCTCGAAAAGAACCCTTGAAAGAAGATCGCCCCAATAACCAATACGACAGTTTTTTTGATTAAATTTTATCTAAGATATGAGATTTTGAGACGTGAGATATGAGACTCTTTTTGCGTTTGTCTGTCTCAGAGCGTAGCGATCTCATATCTCACAATCTCACATCTATACTATGGCTAAACGACGATTAACATTCTTTTCTCGCTTGCTCATTGCATTAGCAATCACAGCTGGTGTCTTTTTTGGAGTAAAATGGCTACTCGACAATACAGAAGCTGGTGATGTCTTGGACAACGTCCGTCAAGAAACAACCGACGAAGATGTACGCGAAGACCGCAGCGCCGATAGTCGCAACGAGCGAAGTGGCAAAGACGGCGATGTCATCCGAGTAGGAGTAGTCGACTGGGTCGGTTATGCAGGTGGTCAATATTTCAACGAAGGTTTTGAAGCTTCTAAAGCATCTCGTTTCTATCAGGATTACGGGTTTGAAGTGGACTTTCAAGTCATCAATGATCCAGAGGCGTCTTTGGCAGCGTGGAAGCGGGGCGATTTAGACTTACATTGGTTTACGTTGGACGCATTTCCGACGATTTATGAAGGCATTAAAGACTACGATCCCGTTATTCTATTCCAAGCCGACTGGTCGCGCGGTGGCGATGCCATTGTAGCGCGTCGAGGTATCAATAATGTCGCCGATTTGAGAGGGAAAAAGGTCGCCGTAGCAGAACGTACGCCTTCGCATTCCTTTTTGCTTTGGTTGCTAGACGCTGGTGGTTTATCCCAAGAGGATATTGAAATTGTGCCAACGGCGGATGCGATTCAGGCTGGTGACTTTTTCAAGAGTAATCGCGTCGATGCCGCAGTCACTTGGAGTCCAACAGATGAAGAATGTGTGCGTGTCGTGCCAGGTGCGCGTATCTTGGAAAGTACCCGTTCGGCTTCCAATATCATTGCGGATATTTTCTTTGCGAAGCGCGAATATGTAGAAGCTAACAAAGAAAAATTGCAACAACTCTACGAAGGTTGGATGATTGGGGCAGCAGAAATTCAAAACCAATCGGATGCGAAAAATAAAGCGATTACTATTTTGGCGGAAGGCTTAGGCTATCCACCACAAGATATTTTGATCGATAATGCTTATCACACCACGCACGGCGACAATTTGAACTTCTTCGGACTCAATGCTGACTACAAAGGCGTGACTGCGAATAGCTTATATCAGCGGATGGCGGACAAGTATTCTAGCTTAGGTTATGCCGAAAAGAGCTTGCCGTCTTGGCGTTCGGTGGCGTATCCGAACATCATACAGCGCACCAACTTAGAGGGTGAGTTGTATCGGGGAGAAAGCAAAAAAGAATTTGCGCCTGTAACTGATGCAGAAGGCGATTCTAGAGAAGCGATTGCAACAAAACAAGTGCGGATCAATTTCCGAACTGCTGAGTTTCAACTAGACGAAAACGCGAAATATATCATTGACCGTGAGTTTGTGGAGATTGCAAAAGCGTTTGGTAATGCCCGTATCCGAATTGAAGGAAATACCGATAACGTAGGAAATCGAGCTAATAATGTTGCTCTTTCTAAAAAGCGCGCGCAATCGGTGCGTGACTATCTAGTTAGCGAACACAATATGGATTCGAATCGCTTCATTGTCGTTGGGAATGGACCAGATAATCCAGTGGCAGATAATAGTACGGATGCTGGAAAAGCGGAAAATCGGCGGACGGATTTTGAGTTGGTAAGAGAGTAAGATTAATAGTTGTTGTCAGTCACTTCTAGAGTGCCTGACAACTTCATCTGATCACTTAACTAACGTATTTAAAATGACTTACGAAGCCAACCAAATCTACCACATCTACAACCAAGGCAACAATCAGCAACCGATCTTCTTCGAGCGCGAAAACTATCTATTCTTTCTACGCAAAATGCGCAAACATCTACTGCCTCACGCGGATGTATTATGCTACTGCTTAATGCCGAATCATTTTCATTGGCTAGTTGTGGTTCGACAAGAAGGTGTGGCATTAGGAAATAAACCCAAAGCTCAACCTGTCTTTCAAAAGAATTCATCTATTGACCATCGTCAACAGTTATTGAGCCAACATATCGGAACGCTCTTGTCGGGCTATACAAAAGCAATAAACAAACGTTACCACAGAAGCGGTTCGCTATTTCGAGGACGAACCAAAGTGAAAGATGGTTGGATTGATGATTTTGTAACATTAGAAGGCGCACATCGAGACTATTTTTTCCGCGCAGACAATGACTATGCCCGTCAATGCTTTCGATACATTCATCAAAATCCAGTAAAGGCTGGATTGGTGCGACGGGCTATTGATTGGGAGTTTTCTTCAGCTGTTGATTATGCTGGTCTCCGACAAGGTACACTTTGCCATCAGGAGTTGGCACACGCATTAGATTTGATCAACTAGGTATGACTTCTTGAGCTGTCAGGCACTTTAGAAGTGACTGACAACACATTCTGACTAAAACCATACCTTTCTATTTCCCTTCCTTCATATATTCCCAAAAGTATTATATAAATTTGTCCGACCAAACATTACGTTTTCCCGAAAGCTGATATACGATAGAATTTTTTTAGCCCACTTCTGCCCTACCGAATTCACCCACGACATAGATTTTTCGCTAGCTAAAACACAATCGGTTTGTTTTCTAAAAAGACACTAGTCATTGCCAGTCAAGACATTGAAACGATTATCCATCATCTGGGCATTGACCGCGTAATGGATGAATTAATTGAACGGACGCATCAAGCTTTTTTGGCTTTCGATCCAGCACAGACAGAGATTCCGACGCGTTCAGGATTCCATTATACCACACCTCACACTGGCTTGGTCGAGTGGATGCCCTTGTATAAAAAAGAGGCGGAAGTGGTCATTAAAGTGGTCGGTTACCATCCTCACAACCCAGACGTTTACGGATTGCCTACCATTCTATCTACTATTTCTGCTTACGATACGACTTCGGGGCATTTGGTTGGTCTTATGGATGGTGTGCTGCCTACGGCATTGCGGACGGGTGCAGCTTCGGCAGTAGCAAGTCGGGCGATGGCACACCCAAATAGTGAAGTCTTAGGTTTGATTGGTTGTGGAGCGCAATCCGTGACGCAGCTACATGCGTTGTCGCGCCTATTCAATTTGAAACGAGTCCTTATTTATGATGCTGATCCGGCTACCAGTGCTTCCTTTGCAGCACGTATCGCGCCACTGCATTTACCTATTCAGATTCAAGTCTGTCCTATTGAAGAGATTGTAGCGGAAGCAGATATTATTTGTACGGCAACTTCTATTGATGTAGGAGAAGGTCCACTTTTCGGTAGTGTGCAACCGCAAGTACATGCTCATTTTAATGCAGTAGGTGCTGACTTTCCTGGTAAAATTGAGTTGCCTAAATCGCTATTGCTAGATAGTTTTGTTTGCCCAGATTTTAAAGGACAAGCAGTGGTAGAAGGCGAATGTCAGCAACTGGAGGAAGAAAACATCGCTATAAATCTGGATCAAGTCATTAAGCAAGCTGATGACTACCAACATATTAAGATGCAAACAACTGTTTTCGATTCCACAGGCTTTGCGTTAGAAGATCAGATTGTGATGGACTTCTTTCTAGAGCAAGCTTTAGCATTAGGTATTGGTCAGGAAATAGAAATTGAAAGTAGTCCTGTGGATGCTAAAAATCCATATACCTTTTTAGGAGTATCAAAAGCAGCGCAACAATTAGTTTTATCTAGTCGAAAAGAGTTCGCTTAAAATAACGACGCACATGATTAAGCGAATTAGCCAAGTGTTGACGAAGCAAGAGAAACGGTATGCAGTTGGTATAGCGTTGGCTATCTTGTTGACTGCCTTATTGGAAGTAGCTAGTGTGGCTTCTATCCTACCTTTCATGGAAATGATCGCTGCGCCCAAAGCCGTGGCAGATAATCCGTTTCTAAGTTCTATTTATGAAACAGTTGGTTTTGATAACTACCGCAATATGCTCATCGCATCGGGCGTATTTGTGATTGCATTATTGACTTTTGCTAATGTATTTAGCGTCATTGCGATCTGGTTTCAACATCGGTTTACCTGGTATGTAGCGCACCATATGTGTATGCGACTATTGGATACCTACATTCGGAAACCTTACTCGTTTTACTTAACTAAAAACACTTCTGAACTTCGATCCTATCTTATTTTTGAAGTGAATGGATTTACGAGTGGCGTCATCAATCCGTTGATTGAACTGCTATCTCGTTCGATGGTCAGCCTGGTCATTTTTACCTTTTTGGTCATTATCAATCCTAAGGTGGCGCTGATTGCTTTTTTAGTATTGGGTGGTGCTTATGGACTCATTTTTCTTTTGCGCCAACGCTACATCAAACAATTGGGAGAAGATCGAATGACCGCTAATGTCAATCGCTATCGTTATTTAGAGGAGTTACTTTCTGGTATCAAAACCGTGAAAGCTTACAATGTACACCCCTATTTCTACGAACGTTACGAAGCCGCATCCGAAGACTATTCTTCGATTGCGCCAAAGTTTAGCATCATCACGGCTGCGCCAAAATATTTACTAGAAATCATTGCGTTTGGGGGAATTTTATCGGTGACGCTATACATTTATATGATCTATGGCAACCTGAATGCAGCCTTACCTATTCTGAGTTTGTATGCAGTGGCTGGTTATAAACTATTGCCGGCTTTACAAAAAGCGTTTGGTGCGGCTTCCAAAGTTCGCCATAATCTTCCTATCCTCGATAAATTATACGACGATCTAGTGATTAGCATTGAGCGGAAAAAGCAGCCAGTTCGAGCAGTTTCTGATATGAATTTTCAGCAAGCACTATCTTTCAACGACGTTTCTTTCCGCTACGAAGGCATGACGCACGATTTGTTGCACCACTTCAATGTGCGTATTCCAAAAGGACAAGCCGTGGCATTTGTGGGGTCGACTGGTTCAGGAAAAACAACAATTATTGATTTGATGGTCGGTTTGCTCAGAGCACAATCTGGTCAACTTCAACTCGACGATACTGCCTTGAACGACCAAAATATCGAAGCCTGGCAGCGCCATATTGCTTACGTGCCTCAAGATGTTTTTCTGTATGATGACACCATCACGCACAACATCGTTTTTGGAGACAATAGCGGACAAGTGGATCAAAAGCGACTGCGTGCAGCGATAGAAATGGCAGATATTGCAGATTTTATTGATACGGAATTGCCAGAAGGACTGGACACTGAAATTGGAGAACGTGGTGTCCGACTCAGTGGTGGACAACGACAGCGTATTGGATTGGCGCGTGCGCTTTATCGAGAACCCAGCGTCCTTATTTTGGATGAAGCGACGAGTGCATTGGACAATGTAACAGAAAAAAGTATCATTGATGCCCTCAATGCCCTACCAGAAGAATTGACTTTAGTTATCATTGCGCATCGGTTGACGACGGTGCAGTATGCGGACATGATCTACATTTTGGAGAAAGGAAAGATTATCGACTCTGGCGACTATGAAGAATTGATGAGGACAAGTGACCATTTTCGAGAGCTGGCGTTGTTTAGTTCTTAACTATTCAGATGTGAGATCGCTTCGCTCTGAGACGTGAGACGTGAGACTACTTTGGTACTTCGTCAAAAACTTTGTAAAGGGACTAATTTTACCCTCCAAGCTATTTGACTACTTAAAGATACGTTGACTATTAGACATAACATGAAACAACTACTTACACTTACTCTATTTGCTATTATTGCGCTTTGCTTACCGCAACAGATTCAGGCACACTCGCCCGATCAAAGTTACATCTACATTGATGTGTACAAAACGAAGATAGGCGGGCGATTTGAGATGACGACGAAAGATTTGAATCGTGCGCTGAATTTGAATCTACCAGAACCAGTCGCTCTCGCTGATCTTCAACCGTATGTCGCTCAAATTCAAGCATACATTAAGCAGAATACTGAGTTCTCAGCAAATGGAACAGTCTACCCCATCTCGTTCGATGAAGTAGAAATATTGGCCGTAGAGGACGATAATATGAAAGGTGATTTTGTCATTCTACGCTATACTTTACAAAATGTGGAAGAAATTCCCTCAGCGATAGATGTAGAATATACAGGCTTTTTTGAGACAGATGATAAGCACAAAGGGATGTTTATCGTCGGCTACAACTGGAAAGCTGGCGTCATCAATAACGAAGCGATGATCTCCCTCATTTTTAGCCCCAACAATACAAAACAACAGTTGTCTTTGGATGAGTTATCCATTTGGAAAGGCTTTGTGGCGTTAGTGAAATTAGGGATTTGGCATATTTGGATAGGACTGGATCATATTTTATTTATCATTGCTTTGATCTTACCTGCTGTGGTGCGCCGTCGAGAAACGCTGACTGATTTTAGTATTGTCTCCCAAGATGTTTCTTCGAACTATTCTAATAGTTGGCTGCCTGTCGCTAAGTTCAAACCTGCGTTTCTATACATTTTGAAGATTGTCACGTTTTTTACGCTGGCGCATTCCATTACACTAGCATTGGCCGCTTTGGGTGTCATTAATTTATCGTCTCGCGTCGTCGAGTCTATTATTGCGTTCTCTATTGCTTTGGCAGCTTTGCATAACATCACGCCTATTTTTAAAGGAAAAGAGTGGATGGTCGCTTTCGTTTTTGGCTTATTTCATGGTTTTGGATTTGCGAGTGTGTTGGGGGAAAAAGGTTTAGAAGGTGACTTTATGATTTTATCATTATTAGGCTTCAACGTGGGTGTCGAAATTGGTCAGGTTTTTATTATTTGTTTGGCGTTTCCCGTGTTGTTTTTAATGCGTAAGCTTTTTATCTATCCAAAAATTGTGACATACGGCTCTGTGTTGCTGATTTTGATTTCTTTGTACTGGGTGGTTGAACGGGCGTTTGATATTGAATTGGCTTGGGGTCGATATTTGGGATTGTAACGGGAAAAAAGGCTAGCATATGGCAAGTACGATCAGAACGCAACTAAGTCGGGAAAAACGCAGATTGAAGAAAGGAGTTTACGCTCAACTGGATCAGTGGTTTGGCTCTAATTTAATGAAACAAGCTACTTTGCATCACCGTAATGACTACCGCTTTCGAGAAGACCAAATTGCTTTTGTCCATTTACCCAAAACGGGTGGTACGAGCTTGCGTAAAGTACTGCGGACTGTTGCTAATGATACGTTTGTCCGCATTGACATTCACAGTCCCATTTCTAAATATTGTCCTCCTTCGGACTATCGGTATATTACTGTACTCCGCGACCCAGTAGATCGGGTCTGGTCTTTGTATCAAATGGTCTTGCGGCATTCGCATGTGACAAAGTTCACTTACTATAAGGAGGCGAAGCAAGGAATCAACGTTTTTTTAAAGAACAATTGGGAGACAAAAAACTTGATGTGTCGTTACTTTTCAGGTGATGTGACAAATGAGGTAAACGAACCCATGTTACAACGAGCTTTCAAAAATTTGAAGCAGTTTCATGCCGTGCTTTCTTTTCAAAATTACGAAGCGGAGGTCAATCAATTTTTAGAACAATCTAATTTGCCCAAACTGGCTATTCCGAACGAACGTCAATCAACTTACCAGCCACCAAGCGACGCAGAACGCGCTCAAATCACCGCCGCTAATCAATACGATATTCGACTACTAGAACTGTGGACAGCTTATAAAAAAGAGGAGATAGATGGCAGAACCAACTAAGAAATCGACACTCAACAAGTGGCTAAAAC
>CAYLPW010000116.1:0-15048 GCA_964385665.1 uncultured Saprospiraceae bacterium | reverse complement strand
AGGCGGGTTTATTATTGAACTCAGACTAATAGCTCTAATGAATGATGAGAAAAATTGGGAAAGCCAAGAGGGGATTAGGTGTCGGCGTAAAATTAGGGTTTAATTTTGACATGGAGAGAGACAAGATCAAGGGAATAGCACTACCTGAGATCGATAAATCATCCCAATAGAACGATCCAAACACCATTAACCAACAAAACCAACTGATGCATACATTAGTAGCCTTCAGGTAGTGATCCTGATATCTCGACTAATGGAATCCCGTTTGTCTAGCAAAAAAAAGACCCACTGATCGCAGTGAGTCCCAAAATGCTATTTTATAAAAAGATTATGTCTCGTGGTTGTTAACTTGAGGTATTGAGATGAGACTTTGAGGGGTCTTGGGGTATAATCTTCAAAAGATTAAAAAGTAGGTGGTCGTGAAAAACGACCACCTATTGCGATTACTTCAGTACAATCATTTTACGTGTAGTAGAAAAGTCATCCGTTTCAAATGTATAGTAGAGAACACCATTTGGCAAGTTCGCAGCATGTAGTTCAATGAACTGTCGACCAGCTTCCCATACTTGTTCTTGGCGATAGACAATGCGTCCAGTCAAATCTTGAATACGCAGTGTACCTCTTTGTGCTTTTGGCAGATAAATTGGAATAGTAGTCGATGCATCGAATGGATTTGGTTGATTTTGAGCAACTTGTATACTTTCTGCTACCACATCCAATCGTATATCGTGTGCTACTTGATCCCAATCATAAGCAATCGTTGGCGTGCGATTATCTGTCAGCTTCAAACATTCGCTGAGAAGCATATCGCGCGCTGTTTTCAAAATGAGCGTAAAGGCTAGATCAGATGTTGCCAACTCGGATTGATACCAACTGACTGTCATAGCATCTTCGAATAAAGCATAGCTACCTTCGCCAACTTCTGCTGTTTCTAAACTAATAAGTTGGGCGTCATTGAATTCAAGCGTAAACTGATAACCTTCTATCAATTGAGCATCAGCCGTCACTGGAATACGATACGTTTGTCCAGCTTCCAATAACTGTTCTTGTACCTGTAAAGTAAATGGTTCGTCCTGAGTACGTTCTTCTATCGCAGCAGCATTATTCG
Organism: uncultured Saprospiraceae bacterium; assembly: GCA_964385665.1. GTDB lineage: Bacteria > Bacteroidota > Bacteroidia > Chitinophagales > Saprospiraceae > JAAUTG01. Next base: position 13,940 of record CAYLPW010000116.1, on the reverse strand, counting down.
CCTGCGCACTACGATTCAAATCACCCACTTTGATGGCGACGAAGTCTACGGTCATTTGATTGTCCTCTAAGTCATTTAGATTAATAACTTCTGGAAAATGCTCATCAAATGGATGTGTTGGATCTGTGAAGTCGTAGTTCGCATCCACAAACCGCCAAGAGGTGTTGTTCGCAAACTCATCGGTATGCCCTAAAATCGTCTTTCGCAAGGAGACAATATCAAAGGTGGTGATGCTCCCAGAATTGTTGACATCGGCTGCGATCAAGCGGTAGGGATCAGTGATGATGTCCTGACCGATAATGTGCTTAGAGATTAAGATTAAATCGAGTGTCGTAACTCCATTCAGCCAATCCCCACTTTTGGTGGGCGTCAATGAATAGTCAAACCCCATTTCTAAGTTTCCAAAGTAGAAGTGACCAGTGTTATCTGTCTGATACATCGCTTCTTCGCTACCACTCAACTGGACGGCTACATCTTGTACGCTTTCGGTATTTGTTGTTTGAATACTACCAGCAATGGAAGCAGCGATGGAACCGTCCGCTGTTGGGCAGTTGTCTATCTGATCGCCATTCTGTGGATTTTGGTCGATTCGGATGAATGTGTTACAGTAAGACGTGTTGCCAGCCTCATCTCGTGCATATATCTCCACATCTACAATACCTACTTCACCGTTTATGCAGCGGAACGTGCGCGTCGTAGAATCTGGATAAATATGAGGATCGGCGAAGAATACCTCTACTGTTGAGCAAAATTCGATGACATTATTCTGAAAGTCAGTAGCTGCTATGGTCACCTGCCCGTTGACCATGACATCGGAAGATAAACCATAGTTACAGACTAATGTGGGTGCTTTACAGTCTTTTACTTCAAAATCAATAGTTGATTTGCCTACATTACCACAGTTATCATTTGCTTTGATGACTAATTGATGTACTCCAATCGGATAGTTGCCTTCTATCTTATAGTCCTCTTCATCTTTAAACAAGGTACCGAAAGGATCTTCTGCAATCGTGATCTCTTGAGGTGTACCTACAAAAGCGATGAGTTCATAAATAATTTCGGTCTGTGAGGAGCATAAATCACTTACCGTGAATTTTAAATCTACTTCACCACTACAGATGCCATCTTCCCCTGGATCATCGTAGCCGCCACAGAATGGCCCGCTTTGTGTTACATCAATATTCGGAGGCGTAAGGTCGTTGATTTTTATAATCTGACGGTATAAAATATTTCCGTAGTGCTGTGCGCTTACATAATGCTGTTCGACATTCGTGAACTGCGAACGACCAGGGAAAGTAGAAATATCTTGATAAGCGAAATCTGCATAGTCGATTACTACAAAATCGGCATCAAAATCATACTCCGTTGCATCATATGGATCGTAGGTCTCGGCTTCATTATTATCGAAGATACGGTCTAACTGTGCTTCGGAAAATGGAATACTGATGGGTGCGAAACGATTCAGACGATCACTTAACTCTTCATAGAGATAAAATTCATCGCCATCTTCATTGCCATCATCCAGATCATTCGTGCCATCGGCAGCTTCAATATCTGTTGTATTGACCAATCGATCCTGATAGCGCAAAGCTACTGTATAGTAAGGATCTAGAATTAAATCTTCAGGACGTTCTACTATGGCTATTTCTGTGTTCGATGGATGCCATGTACACCAATTAATAAAGTGGTACTCACGGATGATTTTAGAACAACTACTACCTGATGCTCCATTAAAAACATTATCTTCTACCTCAAGTGCCCAAAAGTCGCATCCATCATTAGTCAAAATATCTTCAATGGATGACGGAGCAGGCATACTTAGTTCATCTTCACAAAAAACTTCTACATCCATCGGGAACTGCATCGTCCAGTCGCTTCTATTGGTCAATGTGATGGTAGCCACTTGAGGATTGGAAACATTTCCACAGGCATCTACTGCTTGATAAAAAATGCGGACATTTCCTTGTTTACACGTATTGTCAAAGTTATTAGTGTCCACTACATCGACAATGAATGTGGAGTTGTCACAGTTATCGCTTAAGACACGCAGGTAAGAAACTCCCTCTGCATTTACGAATCCATCTGCTGTATTAAAAATAGCTTGCAGGGCTATATCAGCCTCTTCGGATAAGGCAGCATCAATCAACTGAATAGCAGTATGATCGTCACAATCCAATATTACCTCTACATCAGCTACTCGCGGTGGCAATTTATCTTGCAATTCCACTTCGACCATACAGAAGTTACTATTTCCAGAGCCGTCTTCGACTCGAAAAACAACGCCTACAGTGCCAGTACAGTCATCCAAATCTTCTCTAGTAAATGTAACTATTGGCTGAAAGACATCTAAATCTCCCTCAATCAAGAAGTCATTCTCTTCATCGAACAATAGCTCTCCCACATCATCCATACGAGCCACACTAAAGCTGATTTGCCCACAGTTGTCATAGGATCCATCATCGAATACTTCGGCTGGAACAATCACTTCACAATCGATACCCATAGAGACTGTACGAAACGATTCACAAATGGCTACAGGTGCAATATCATCATTCAAAATAGTGGTGAATGGGCCGCTCAATTGGCTATGCCAACATTCATCGACAACTCGAATACTGAACTGAAATTCTTCACCGATAGGTACATTTTCAACCAAAATACCACCTTCTACTATCGGAAAAACTTGTTCAGGTAAGCCATCTCCAAAAATATCGACAAATGCCTCAAATTCATCTGAACAATCATCAATAATCTCGATTTGAATCAGTGCATCAGATGTGCAATCTTGATAGGAGCCACCTGTTCCAACTATTCCTAAAAAACTGACTTCAGGTGGACGAGCATCGCCTACTGTGATGACTTGTGGTACCAAATCGATAATTTCTAGATGACCATCACAAAAATTAAAAACCGTCCATTCTCTAAATATTTTGTAAGCCTCATCGCACACTTCAATAGGACGAGAATCTAACCAGTCTATCGCATAGCCGCAAGTGCCATCGTCTGGAAATACTGGTACTTCGTCGCCACTGTCATCTGTAAAATAAGTATCGTCTAAGTTACCAAAGAAACTAAAATTGCCATTCAAATCTAATGGTGTAGGGTCATAGACGGGGATGTATGTTGCAAATGCTTCATTTTCTACCGGATCACTCAGCCAAATGTTGTATAAATTGATCGGATCGGGATCAACACCACAGGGTAAAGCGATCTCAACTAATGGGAAAGTAATATCTGGTTGTGCTACACAAACACGTTGTATCGCTAAGGCAGAGGTATTGCCACAGTCGTCGACTGCTTTTATTCGGCGGTAGTAGCAGCGGAATAGAGCTGGCGTACCTCCTGTTCCATTGGGGTCTTCTACTTCAATATCCATCAATGCCCAGAGCGGGTCTTGAGCCACTGGAATTTCAGGTGTATCAGGATTATTGTCGTGGTCAAATGTGCCATATAAATCAAACTGATCGGTCGTACAGTCCAATTCAATAGACTCCCACTCGCCAATCATAAAGTTAGCGGCACAGTTATCCTCTATGGTGAAAATAGAGGCGACTGAGTTGACTACCAAATCGTAGTTGTATTGATCGGTCAACCCACCTACACCAATCGGTGCTAACGAAATAGTTGTATTGCTGCCATTGCCTGCTGCATTCAAATAATCTAAGATAGCATCCGTCTCATAATAACAAGGAATCAAATAATCATCAATCTGCTGACTGATCACTGGCGCAACTCGATCCTGTAGAGTCATTTGAGCAATACATCGAGAAGGTAATTCTTCAAATCCACAACTGCCAATCACTGTACGCTCTACTACAACATCGACTATCGTACCACAGGGAGTACCGTTGAAATCCACAATGGGATAACCTTCTGGTGTCGTACCGATGACCGCCACGTCAGATAGTTCATCGCGATTGGGATCTAAAAAGAAAATGTCATACTCATAAGCAGCACCCATGCATGGTTGCTCCAGCACCATGTCAGGCGTGAGCGGAATGATGCAATCAGCAGACAAAGAAACTTCTAGTGCTAAGTTACAGGTCAATGGTAAAGGAAGCGCATTCACTAGGACATCGACACTTTGATCTGGAAACATAGGGCTAGTAAACGTTACAATGGTCTTTCCTAAAGGCACATTAGCTGTTAACGTATTGCCACCAATGACATTCGTGATGGTAGCATCTGGACAGTCAGTCGTAGCAATCAAGTCGCCACCGATACAATCGCTGTAAGCTGGAATGTCAATAGAGACTGGCACCAGACCATTCTCGAAGCAAGCATCGTCTGCCGTGGTAACTCGAAGCGTGCTGCCTGCTAATGGAAACGAATATGCTCGTCGAGCTACACAAGTCGCTTCAAACGTCCATCCTGCTGCGGTCTGTCCGTTGTTGTCGCGCGTGAATGCTACTGTCACACAACCACTTAAATTTTCACAGGATGCACTTAGAACACCGCCGCCTGGGGCATCTGCCACTGAATCTCCTGTACCGGATCCTCCGTTTCCGGTAGTAGGATTGATTAATAAAGTAGGATCACTACTAACGCCATTATAAGCCAGTAGCTGATCTCCCTCCGCAACATCACATTGTTGGAACTGAATCTGGACAACTTGGCTAGTAGGATCATTTGGACAAATTGTCCATAAGTCGGTAGAAGGGATGCCACTGTTGTTTTCGGTGTAATTTTTAGAAGCTCCTCCATCATCGAAGAACAAGTCGCTACAAGTAGTAGCCGTAGTTTGAGCATTCAACAGTTGTAAGGTAAACAATATCATCAAGGCACCGATCCACCATTTTAGCGTGTTTCGTCTTTGTGCTGTGTTGACTGATAGGTTTTTGGTAGCAACAAGTGTGTGTTGCTCCGCTAGAAATTTTGTAAAACTTAACTTTTTCATCTTTTGTAATAGCATTTTGTAACTTGAAGAATTCGTCTGCTAACCCTCAAACTGACATCATTTCTAGGCATAGTTTGCCTTAGCTTGTAGCTGCTGCTACACAGTCAAGTAATCGATCAGAAGACTCTGATTTGCACACCTTTTACGTATGTGTGTTTATTGTTTGAGAAAAATATAAGGTGGGTTCAGAAGTGCTATTACTTCTTGAAGTGACGACTAGAATGCGGCTATCAATCCGAACGTAGTATACCTAAATCATTTACTTGCAACAGTAACAACAGATTGACGCATAGCATTTTCAGGCTTACGACGGTGCGCATCCGTCATAAGAAGCATTGATGACCTTCAAATAAAGCAACCTGTAGTATGCTACGTCAGCATACAGTCGATGCGATAGATGAACTCCATACAGCAATACTGAAAACTAGTAGAAGCCTATCAAAAGTGATAGCACTCTAAAACCCAACTTAATAAAATATGAAAGTGAAAAAGTGGTAAGTATTCCGCTGTTAGAAAAGCGGTTGTTGTGTTTGTAGTACGTTGCAAATATATAGTATTCTTATATAACTGCAAATTATTATTTGATTTGTTTTTGATTTTATAATACTTGGGGCAATAAAACACTGAATATCAATTATTTATAGATTTAATGTCTTTAAAACCTGGCAGGTGTGTTTTGAATGACTATCTATTCGCAATAAGTTGTAGTGTACTTTTCTATGTAAAAAGTTATCATATTCATTTTTATTAGAGTATGTCAGTACAATAACTACACACATTGAATAAAGAAGAAATAAAATTACTACTTAAAAGTGATGATTCGTCTTTCTAACATTTCCTATCTTTCCACAACGTAATTATTAAATGCGGATGGACTGATTGGTCTAATATCTACAGTCTATCGTCTAAAGTCTAATAAAACGATGAAACAAACCTATCTATCTGGATTAGTATTGCTCTTTGCACTTTGCTTATGTATTCCAGCAAGTGCGCAACGCAAAAAGCAGCAACAAAAAACTGATGCACAAGAAATAAATATGGAAAAAGCTGGCTATGAGGAGTCGCTTTTCAGTTCTATCGAGTGGCGCAACTTAGGACCGCATCGTGGTGGACGATCTGCCACGGTGACTGGTGTACCTGGTAAACCGAACCTCTATTACATGGGCGCAACAGGCGGTGGTGTTTGGCGCACGAAAGATGGCGGCGGCACTTGGGAGAATATTTCTGATGGCTACTTTGGCGGCTCTATCGGTGCAGTCGCTGTGAGTGAATACGACCCAAATGTCATCTATGTTGGTGGCGGAGAAGTCACTGTTCGCGGGAACGTTTCCTCTGGCTATGGCATTTGGAAGTCGGTGGATGCTGGTAAAACGTGGGAGTGGAAAGGACTACCAGAATCACGCCACATTCCACGCATTCGCATTCACCCGCGCAACCCTGATATTGTTTATGCGGCTGTGATGGGCAATCTGTATAAAGATACCGAAGAACGTGGTGTTTATAAAAGTACCGATGGTGGCGATACGTGGAAAAAAGTATTGTTTGCGAATGAAGGCGCAGGTGCCTGCGATTTGACATTCGATCCAAACAATCCACGCATTTTGTATGCTTCCACTTGGAAAATTCGTCGCACGCCGTATAGTTTGTTAAGTGGTGGCGAAGGAAGTGGACTCTGGAAAAGTACTGATGCTGGCGAGACTTGGGCGAACATTAGCAGAAATAAAGGCTTACCACAAGATACCATCGGCATTATTGGAGTCACGGTTTCTCCTGTCAACTCCAATCGTGTTTGGGCGATCATCGAGTCACAAACAGGTGGTGTTTTCCGCTCAGACGATGGTGGCGAAAATTGGACAAAAACCAACACAAGTCGCGCCCTTCGTCAACGTGCTTGGTACTACTCGCGTATCTATGCCGATACACAAGATGAAGACATTGTATATGTAATGAATGTCCGCTACCACAAGTCGAAAGATGGTGGTAAAACATTTACCGCCTACAATGCACCACATGGCGATCATCACGATCTATGGATCGCACCAGAAGATAATCAACGTATGGCAATTGCCGATGACGGTGGCGCACAAGTCAGTTTTGATGGTGGTGAAAACTGGAGTACGTACTTGAACCAACCAACCGCGCAATACTATCGTGTCACAACAGACGATCATTTTCCGTATCGCATCTACGTGGCTCAACAGGATAATAGCACACAACGCATCGACCACCGCACCGATGGCTACTACATCACCGATCAAGATTGGGAGTCATCAGCAGGTTGCGAGTGTGGGCATATTGCCATTCATCCTGAAGATCAGGATATTGTATTTGGAGGATGCTATGATGGTTTGCTAGAACGGTTAGATCATAAAACAGGCATGTCTCGTTCTGTCAACGTGTATCCTGACAACCCAATGGGACATGGTGTGGAAGGCATGCGCTATCGCTTTCAATGGAACTTCCCGATCTTCTTTTCTAAGCATTACCCCAATCGTCTGTATACCGCTTCGCACGTACTGCACATGAGCGAAGATCAGGGACAGACTTGGGAAGTATTGAGTCCTGATTTGACTAGAAACGATACAACAAAGATGGGTTCTTCTGGCGGCCCGATCACCAAGGACAACACCTCGGTCGAATACTATTGCACCATTTTTGCAGCGGAAGAATCGCCGCGCGTTAAAGACTTAATGTGGGTCGGTTCGGATGATGGTCTGGTACATTTAACACGTGATGGTGGCAAAACGTGGACAAACGTCACCCCAAAAGATATGCCAGAGTGGATACTGATTAATAGCTTAGAAGCTGATCCGCACAAGGATGGAGGCGCATATATTGCCGCGACGATGTACAAACATGGCGACTTCCAACCTTACCTATACAAAACGGACGACTACGGCGCGACTTGGACAAAAATAGTTAATGGCATCGACGACGAACACTTCACACGAGTGGTTCGCGCTGATCCAAAACGCGAAGGTTTATTATACGCTGGTACAGAAATTGGGATGTATATTTCTTTTGACGATGGTCAAAATTGGCAGTCCTTTCAGCAGAATATGCCAATGGTGCCAATCACCGACTTAGCTCTAAAAAATGATAATCTGATCGCAGCGACGCAAGGGCGTAGCGTTTGGGTGATTGACGACCTAACACCACTGCATCAACTGAATGAAGATATGGTGAAGGGCGATATGTACTTATATGATCCAATTGATGCCTATCGGATGGGCGGTGGACAAGCAAAAGCATCTCGAACAGCTGGACAAAACCATCCTGGTGGTGTGATGACCCATTTTTATCTGAAAGAAGTACCTGCCGATTCGGTAGAAGTTAGCATTGCTTTCTTGGAAGCAGATGGAGATGTCATTCAGGAATTTTCGACGCAAGCAGAAGAAGAGAAATTTAAAATTAAAGATCTGAAAGCTGGTGGTAATACCTTCCGTTGGAATATGCGCTATCCTGCTGCGGAAGACTTCAAAGGGATGGTACTTTGGTGGGCATCTTTGAATGGACCACAAGCAATTCCAGGTGAATACAAAGTCCGTTTGACCGTCGGTGAGGAGTCACAAGAACGCACCTTCAACATTTTGAAAGACCCACGCTCGCCTTCTACGATGGAGGATTACGAAGAGCAGTTTAGCTTTTTGATGGACATTCGCTCTAAGATCAGCGAAGCACACGAAACGATTGTCGAGATCCGAAGTGTTCGCGAACAGATGAATACTTATACGGATCGCATCAAAGATGATGAGTCGATGAAAGATGTAAGCGAAATGGCGAAAGAAATCAAGGAACAGATGCGTGAAGTTGAAGAAACGTTGTATCAGACGAAGAATCAAAGTCGACAAGATCCCTTGAACTTCCCGATTCGCTTGACGAATAAATTAGCGCACTTAAATTCCTTAGCGGATGGGGAATATCCACCAACGGAGGCGATGTATCAAGTGAAGCGCGAAATGACGGAAGCGATTGATGCGGAGTTGACGAAGTATCAGAAAGTACGAACAGAGATGCTACCGAAGTTCAATCAATTGGTGAAACAAAAAGCGATTGATGCCATACAGTTGGAGACGGCTGAGGTGGGGAGCTAGACGAGTAGTTGTGAGCCACTTTGAAAGTGGCTTCACATGTACTACACGTAACGATTTTTAATCAATAGAGTATGCCTGAAATTATTAGTTTAGGTGTACTCTATTTTCGATAGTCGCAATTCTATGACACCTTCTTTTGGTTTCTACAGCCCACAACATTCCGATAGTAACGAAAAGCTGTATAAACAAAAAAAGAGTTACAACGAAAAACGTCATAACTCCTTGACTATCAGTGTCGGGGTGGCAGGATTCGAACCTGCGACCCCCTGCTCCCAAAGCAGGTGCGCTAACCGGACTGCGCTACACCCCGATACCCCTTTTTTGTAAGGGAGTGCAAATGTATGAGCTTGTATTTAATTTTACAAATTTGAACGGAAAAAAGTTCCAGCAATTTTATTTCGCGGATAAAGCTTTGGTTAACCCATCACCAATAAAGTTAAACATACTAACTGTAATGAAGATGGCTAAACCTGGAAAGATGGCTAGCCACCATGCCGAAAAACTCTCACGTGCACTTTTAAGCATAGAACCCCAAGAGACAACATCGGTAGGAATACCAATGCCCAAAAAAGAAAGAGAAGCTTCAGCTAAGATAGCTCCTGCCATTCCAAATGCCAGAACGATGAGTACTGGACTTAACGCGTTGGGCAACGCATGGTGAAAGAAAATATGCCAATCCGAAAAGCCTAATGCGCGTGCGGACTGAATATATTCTAACTCACGAATACGCAACAGTTCAGCACGAATAAAGCGTGCAATTCCCGTCCAACTTAATATGCCCAATAGAAAAATGACATAAGTTAAGGAAGGACGACGGATGATGGCAATCACAGCTAATAGAAGAAGCAAAGCAGGTATACTATTTACGATTTCGATCAGTCGCATCACAAAACTGTCTAAGGGAAAATAAAAGCTATGTCCATTCCATCGACGATCAATAATGAAACTTAAAATACCAAAAAAACCTACCATTCCGACGAAGAGAAGAAAACGAGAACCAATGGATAGAAGCGGTGACGACTCCTCATCAACTAATGAAATAGGGCTAATGAAAGTATAGAAGGAAGCTACGAACAAACCGATCAATAAGAACAGCGTACTCAACCATGAAATACGCAACTGACGATCGCCAAAAAAACCACCTAATCCACCTAGAAAGATACCAATTAAGGCGGCTATAGTCATTGTACCCATACCTACCAAAAGTGCAATACGTGTACCAGAAACCAGTCCAGCACATACATCTCTCCCTAGTTTGTCCGTACCTAACCAATGCCGAAACCGCCAGCTAGCTATCCGTTGTTCTTCAAATGGGCTTACCAAATTGCGGTTGCGACGATCTTGATAAGTAGAAGAATAGGGGATGGGAGCAAATAGCACAAAGTCATATTTTGTTTGTAGCCAACGCTTCGTTCGGAAGTCCGCTTCATAGCTGTCTATACCAATATCAATCAAATATTGCTGAATAATGGGAGACTGCCATTCACCTTCTAGTTGGCAAAGAATAGGTTTTTCATTGGCAAGGAAGTCAGCGAAAATAGCGATAAAAAGTAACCCAGCGAATAAGCAGAGCGAAAGTTTCGCCAAACGATTGCGGAAGAATGAACGCTTGACACGATTCCAAGCATAGCTACCTGAAGATCGTTGTGCTAATTGATTCGCTATTCGTTTTTGTTTGTTCCGAAAAATCATTTGCTATGTACTGACGATAGAAAGTAAGTGTATTCCGTAGGAACGATGAAACAATAACCTGCCTCAAAAAAGGCACTTTATTAGTGAGCTTTCACTAATGATTTATAAAGGGTGAAGAGCCTGATGAAGTTCTCGTTCGATAGTTGAAAAACTATACTCTTGTACAATCCGTTGACTAACTGTTCCCATAGCTGTACGTTCATCGGCTGATTTCTCTAACAGTCGTAATAAACAATCATGTAAAGCTGTCACATCGCCCGTCGCAAAACTAAACCCATTGACTCCGTTTTCTACCAAATCGTCACTACTACCTGTCAAGTTTGACAGTACCAAAGGTAGCTGAAAGTTCATAGCTTCGTTTGCGGACAATCCCCAGGTTTCACCTTCAGCTGAACACATCACAAAAATGTCCGCAGTCGCGTAAAATTTGACAATTTCAGTTTGATTGACAAAGCCTGTCAAGGTCACATTGGCTATATGATGTTCTGCAATAAATGATTCCAATTCACTGCGTAGCACTCCTTCTCCAACTAAAACAAGTTGCGCTTTATGAATAGGCAACTGAGCAAAAGCGCGTAACAAATCCATTGGTCGTTTTTTCTCAATGTATTTGCCACAAAAAAGAATAACAGGTAGATCAGGGATCAATGTAACAGCAGTTCTGAGGTCTCGCTTTTGGTATTTATAGATAGTATGCGCTTGACTAAATCGCTCATTATCAATGGCGTAAGGAGCAAAGATAAGCTTTGACTCAGGAACTCCATAGTGCTGATAAAAGGCTTTATTTTGTTTTCCAATGTATAAAAAATAGTCAAGGCGAGGAAAGAGAAGTCGGTGAAAAACGAAGGTACGTAGCCGACTTTTTAGTGTACTGTACTGTTGTTCGTGGCTCATGGGCGACTCAGCACGAAGGCAAATGGTGTGTCCGTAGCGTTTCGCACTAAGCAGCGTGAGCAGATGGGTAACGTAATTCCAACCATGCACGATGATATAACTAGGCGGTTGTTGCTGTAGTACACGGAGAACCTCCACGTTGCGCAATCCAAAGAAACCTCGATGCATACCCCCCTTCCTGTTATTATTTTTTAACACAATAGATTTGTACCCGTCTAGCAATGGAATATCCCATTTGATCTCTTGATTAAATTCCTTATCTTGGTAAGCACGCGCACCATGATCGGAACAATACAAGACCAGTACTTCAAAATGTGGAGACTGAGCCAAATGACGCATCAGTGGCGCAACATACTGTATGGGGTGCGAATAAAGAAAGATGAGTCGTTTTTTCATGCTTGCAGGGCGTGCTGAATGACAGAAAGATACTGTTGAGCAATCGCAGAGCGTTCATGCGAAGGTAAGTGTGTAGCAGCAGCAGAGCGGTAGTTCTGTAGTTGCTCAGGTTGCTTCCAGACTTGACGGATCGCAGCAGCAAGTGCAACTACATCGCCATTGGGAAAAGTAAGCCCACACGATCCGACTGCGTCAATAAGACCACCTCCTTCTGAAGCAACAACCACCAAACCACAAGCAATCCCTTCCAAGGCAACTATTCCAAATGCTTCTTTCCAAAGCGATGGAACAACCATAATTTGATACTGATTGAGTGCTTCTACCAACGGCTGCCCAGTCTTCACACCAGTAAAATGCACCTGTTTCTGCAACTCTAATTCTTTTGTCATTTGCTCCAATTTCATCCTGTCTTCTCCGTCACCGATGATGCTCAACTTAGGTTGTATACCTTCCAGTTTCAAAAGATGTAGTGCTTTCAATAATAAATCGACACCCTTAATCGATACTAATCGACCTAAGTAAACCAATTCTCCTTCGCGTTCTTCAAAAGAAGTATAACATTGAAAAAGCTGATGATTATAGGCATTATGAATAGTAACTGCATGAGGATTTTGTCGACTGATGTAGTCACTACAACCGATATTCAGGATAGGTAATGTGTTGACCAGCCATTTTTTGAAACGATACTTTGCACCACTACGTTTTGTTACTTCTGCTAATGGACTTTGATGTGAGATGACTAAGGGTGTAGATAGAAAAAAATGAGGGAGTAGTCCTTTGGTGGTCACGTTGAAATGCAATGCGACATCCGCCCAGCGAACCCATCGAAGATAGTGAACTATAGTAGGTTGCCTAACGATATCGAAAGGAAAAGACAGGCGGTCATTTTCTTTTGCAGGAATCAGCGTGACGACTGTAACTGTATGTCCAGCCTGTACAAATTCTACCGCCATGTCCATTGCCATATTCTCCAGGCCCCCAATGGCTGGATAGAAAGTAGTGCTATTAATCAAGATCTTCATAGTCGAATCTGGAAGCTAGAAGTACGAAGGTAGTTGTTTCGGCGCAACGAACAAATGAATCCTATACTAGTTTTATGGCAAACTCAGACAGCAATGGATGCAGCAGTTGACTATTCAGCAAAAGAGAAGCTACTAGAGATCGACAAGCTATTGTGCGCGCATTATGGCGCGCCATTTCGATATTTTAGTACAAAAGATGCGTTAAGCGAAATGGTGAGTGCCATTCTGTCTCACCGCACGCGCAACAAAGTTTCTGGAGCTGCCTACCACAAACTGAAAGCGCGCTTCCCAGAATGGGAACAACTCATCACCGCAGATGTCAAAGACATTGAAGCTGCTATCGCGCAAGTGACTTACCCTGAAGTGAAAGCTGGACGGATTCAAGCGGCTATGCAACTCATCAAAGATCGAAACAACGGAGACCTTTCGCTAGAGTTTCTCAAAGATATGGAGGTGCAGGAGGCGCGTGATTGGCTGGAAGAAATCCCTGGAGTGGGTGCGAAAACCAGTGCGGCTGTACTGAACTTTAGTAAGCTACGCATAGCAGCTTTAGTTGTTGATACGCATCATCAGCGGGTAGCGCAACGTGTTGGATTAGTACCGCCAAAAGCAAGTATTTCAAAAGTAGCCTATCAGTTGCAAGCCATGATTCCGAAAGAATGGGATGCGCAACAAGTATACGACAACCACGAAGCTTTCATGTATCATGGTCAAAAGTGTTGCTACTATAGCCATCCAGAATGTCAGCGTTGCCCTATTTTACACTTGTGTCCGTATGGAAGTAAGAACTTACCGCCTGTGTAGGGTGTATTTTTGGTTCTCTGAACGTGTTTGTGTGCAATGATGAAATAGCCACCATAAAGTTTGCGAAAGTACCTGCCCACTTTCACCAACTATTCACCTAGTGCTTTGCAAAAGTTGCGTCTTGGACAGTGGTAGAGACGA
>CAYLPW010000115.1:0-15164 GCA_964385665.1 uncultured Saprospiraceae bacterium | reverse complement strand
TAAGTAGAGGATACGGTCTATCTGGACAGCAGTATCTTTTTTTGCCACTTCTACACCAAGATAAGTAAGGAAATGAATATTCCAGTAGCAGATATACTGTTTTTGATTAACTCAACCTTAAATTTGTTCTAATTGCAACGGAAACCGAAGAAATATGTCAGCAAGGAAGATGCATTGAAAAAGTTGCAAGCGTATTGTGCCTATCAAGATCGCTGTCATCAAGAGGTGCGCAAAAAGCTACTGGATTTAGGCATCTATGGAGATGATTTAGAGGAAATCGTAGCCGACTTGATCGTTGACAAATTCTTAGATGAGGAGCGTTTTGCTCGTGCTTTTGCGCGCGGAAAGTTTCGACACAAAAAATGGGGACGCCTCAAGATTCGACAACAATTGAAACAGAAACAAATTTCTGCCTATTGTCTTAAAAAAGGAATGGAAGAAATCGAAGAGGAGGACTACCAAGAAACATTAGACTCCTTATTGCTTAAAAAGCGTAACCTGCTAAAAGCAGATAGCGTCTTCGAGGAGAAAGGAAAACTAGCAGCTTATTTAATTAATAAAGGCTATGAATCGCCTCTAGTTTGGGAGACGATTCATAGACTAGTCAAAGCAGAAGATTAGGCTTCTACTGCTGTTTCTTTCGGCGCATTTTCTGGTCGTAGAGAACGTACGGCACGTCCAGCTTGCCACATTTCACTTTCACGCAACTCCCGCAATTCTTCTTCTAATTTGACGCGATAATCCGATTGACTATTGGAGTCGATAGATAGCTGTGCTTCTTCACCACTCGCTACACTTTCGTAGAGTTCCTCAAAAACAGGAGCTGTCGCATCACGAAACTTCTTCCACCAATCCAATGCCCCACGCTGTGCCGTTGTAGAACAGTTCGCGTACATCCAATCCATCCCGTTTTCGGCAATTAATGGATAAAGTGATTGAGTTGCCTCTTCTACTGTTTCATTGAACGCTTCTGAAGGAGAGTGTCCTTTGCTACGTAATAGATCGTACTGAGCAGCAAAAAGTCCTTGAATCGCGCCCATCAGCGTACCGCGTTCGCCAGTCAAGTCACTGAATACTTCTTTCTTGAAATCTGTTTTAAATAGATAGCCAGAACCCACACCAATCCCCAATGCTTTCACACGTTCTTGTGCGCGTCCACTGGCATCTTGAAAAATAGCGTAACTGGAATTCAGACCACGTCCTGCGACAAACAAACGGCGTAGACTCGTTCCTGAACCTTTTGGTGCCACTAAAATCACGTCAACATCCTCAGGTGGCACGATGCCAGTGCGTTCTTTATACGTAATGCCAAAACCATGAGAAAAGTATAGAGCCTTTCCAGGTGTCAAATATTTTTTGATCGTGGGCCAAAGGGCAATTTGAGCAGCATCAGACAGTAAGTATTGAATAATGGTAGCACGCTCGCAAGCTTCTTCGATGGAGAAAAGGGTTTCGCCAGGCACCCAACCATCGTCAATTGCCTTATCCCATGATTTGGAAGGGCTGCGCTGTCCGACAATCACGTTAAAGCCGTTGTCTCTTAAGTTTAGTGACTGTCCAGGACCTTGTACACCATACCCAATGATGGCAATGGTTTCGTCTTTTAGTACTTCTCGTGCTTGTTCTAGCGGAAATTCTTCGCGAGTGACGACCTGTTCCTCTACGCCGCCAAAATTCAATGTTGCCATGTGTTTGCTTAGTTTGCTTCTAAATAAATATGATCACTTCCCATCCATTCTTTTTCTATAAGCTATTGTCAATCAATCTATTACTCTAAAATTAGATTCCTCCTTAGGAATAGAATGAGTCTTATTCTTGAAAAAAGATGTGACTTCTAAGAAAGTGAGTCGTCAAAGATATAGAAAAACATAGGAGAGAAGTTTCCTAACTCGGTCGACAAAGAAGAAGAATTCCGAAAGCCAAACGAACTTGATTTTGTTCTCTAACGAGCAAACAATTGTTACATTTGCGCGTTCAAAAGAACAAGACCCAAAAAAAGGCTTACTTTTGTTAAATGTTTTTTAACATGGAAAGCGCAACCAAAGCTGTTCTAAGACAGTTTAACCGATAACCTATACAGCCAAAAGATTTGTTTAAAGTTGGTTTTTCGTTTTGTTTTGATGTGTCTGTCCCGCTCGGGACAGACTTTTTTATTTCTGCTTGTTGCTTACAGCCTCAATAGTTCTCTGAACCAATCCTGTGACTCATTCTGCTCGCTTATTTTATATTTCCACGATCCAGCAAACTTTTGCGTCCTTCCTATGCGTTTGTTAGCAACAATTCTGCAAGAAAGTTTGTACACTCTTTTTGTATAACTTAGCGATCTTACATTTACGGACAAAACTACGTGAAGTTGACAGGCATCTTTGAAATGACTGTCAACACATGCAAAGTGACCTCCAGACAAAAAATATATGCAATTTCTATTTCCTGGATTTCTATGGGCACTACTGGCTCTATCTATTCCGATCATTATACATCTGTTTTACTTTCGTCGCTTTAAGAAGGTGTATTTCACGAACGTTCGCTTTTTGAAAGAAGTGAAGGAAGAAAGCAGTGCGCGTTCCAAGCTACGCAACTTATTGGTTTTGTTGATGCGTTTACTAGCATTAGCATTTCTGATTTTTGCCTTTGCGCAGCCTTTCATTCCTACAGGCGATGAAGTACAACAAGGTCAGAAAGCAGTGAGCATCTATGTGGACAACTCCTTTAGCATGGAATCGCTAAGCGAGGATATTCCGCTACTAGAACGTGCTAAACAACGCGCTCGGGAAATCATTGCTGCGTATGCGGAAGATGATCGTTTTCAAGTACTGACTAATGACTTTGAGGGACGACATCAGCGGCTGTTGAGTCAAGAAGATGCATTGGTAATGGTGGATGAAATTTCGATTCGACCCAGTGTTCGGACGTTGGATGAAGTATTGGAAAGACAGCAGCAGGTGTTGCGTGGGAGCGATTTAGAGAGTCTAGTTGCTTATCAAGTCTCTGATTTTCAACAGAATACAGCAGCGAACCTATTCAACTGGCAAGACACCAGTATTCAAGTCAATCTGATTCCATTGCAAGCGGTTCAGGAGAACAATATCAGCATTGATTCAGCCTGGTTTGAGTCGCCCGTGCAGGTCATCAATCAGACCAATCCGCTACTTATCAAAGTCAGGAATTGGGGGAATGAAGATGCGGAAAACATTCGATTGTCGATGAACTACGGCGGACAAGAACAACCCATCGGCAGCCTAAGTATTCCAGCTGGCGAATACATCATAGATACGGCACAAGTGACGATTCTACGCACAGGATGGCAGCAAGCTACTTTGAACATCACAGACTACCCCATTACGTTCGATGACCGTTATTATTTGACGTTTCAGGTTGCGGAGAAGGTCAATATGTTGTCTATTTATGAAGCAACACCCAATCGTTATGTA
Source organism: uncultured Saprospiraceae bacterium (assembly GCA_964385665.1). Taxonomy (GTDB): domain Bacteria; phylum Bacteroidota; class Bacteroidia; order Chitinophagales; family Saprospiraceae; genus JAAUTG01. The sequence continues at coordinate 11,733 of CAYLPW010000115.1, read as the reverse complement.
GCGGCTGCTTTTACCAACAATCCGTATTTTGAATTAGCCAATCAGTCTAGTCAAGGTCTAGATTATTCGAGTTTTTCCAACTATCAACTGATTATCTTAAATGATCTGACGACGATCTCTTCTGGCTTGTCTTTAGAGTTGAATCAATACGTCAACAACGGTGGCAACGTACTCATCTTCCCGAGTGCCAACGCCAACACCAATAGCTACAACCAATTTTTACGCACATTTCCTGCCGACGAACTCCGCGACTATCAAACGCAGCAGCGAGGGGTGGGCAGTATCAACACCGATGAGTTTGTCTTTAATGATGTTTTTGAAAATACGAACAGCAACCTAAAACTACCAGTCTCTCAAGCGAATTATCGGCTCAGTAACTTCAGCACACGCGGACAAGAAACGCTACTCGTCTACCGCGACGGCAGCCCCTATTTGACAAAATATCAAGTTGGACAAGGCAACTTATACTTATCCGCTGCGCCCCTCAACGAAGAACTGAATGACCTTGTCCGCAACGGCGAGATTTTCGTACCGATGATTTTTAAAATGGCGATTTCGGCTGGTGAAGCCCCAAAAATTGCCTACACGATTGGGCAAGATCGCGTTTTAGAAGCAGAACATCAAGTGACGCAGGGCGAACAGATTTATCAATTGCGGGGTACGAGTAAAGAATTTATTCCTGAGCAACGCATCGCTCGTTCTAAAGTCGTGTTGAACGTCAACAATCAAGTCGAAGAAGATGGCATCTATGAATTGTCGCTCGAAAGTGACGAAATTTTACATCAATACGCTTTTAATTACGACCGCCAAGAGTCAAATCTCACCTATTACAATGCGGACGACTTAGTACGACAAGTCGGCGACCGCATGACGATTTTGGACGAAACTGCCGAAGCCAACTTTGAGCAGTTGATCGGTGAGCGCAGTCGCGGTGTGGTGCTGTGGCGTTGGTGCTTGATTTTGGCATTGGTGTTTTTGGGGATAGAGGTGTTGTTGTTGCGATTGTGGAAGAGTGGGAATTGATGAATTATGATTATGCTGTATTCAGTGTATCGTTCTGAACGACTTTACGTGTTACGTACAAAATATGGAAGAAGAAAACGGTAGAAATCGCGCCCCAAATAAAGAACGCAGGCAAGTTCGTCACTTCATAAAACTGACCGATGTAGCCAGTGATAATCATCATCGAACCAGAGAAAAAGAATTGATTCCGAATGCTGTTGAAGTTGCTTTTGGTTAAGGTGACGACAAACAAGCTTTGAAGTAGCAACATCGGTACGTCGATCAACTAATTGAGGTAACGGTAGCTATTGTGGAATAAATCATTTCCATCTGCTAGAAAATACCGTCCAAGTTCTATGTCAAAGGTGAAAGAACTGTTCCGATTTTGAGATTGCTGATACAACAATAGAAAAGCAGACACCATGACGACGACAGATAAAACAGAAGACATTTTATATCTAGGTGCTACCATTTGGTAAGCCATTACGTCGTAGCCAGTTTCCAACTTAATGAATTTTCAAAGTTTACGTTCCCTAATTTTATAGCATTTAAAATTTTACATATACTTATCCTATAAATATATCAGAGAAGCAAATGCTCGAAGTAATCAGGATAGATAAGTAGAAACATACTAACAAATTTAAAAATGTATGTGAGATAAGTGTATAATTTTGTCCGAAAAAAGAGAAATAATATCTAGGCAGGCAAACAGCAGACTATCACTCAAAATACAATCCGCCGAATAATCACATCGACTCGCCGATTGGCGGAGCGACCATTAAAATCATCATTTTCAAACTGTGGTTTTACCTCCCCAAAATCTTGATTGGTGAGGATATGTGGTGGAATGCCATGTTCTAGAATATGCAAACGGGTCATCTCGCCACGCCTGTTGGATAGCCACAGATTGTACTCCATGCTACCAATATTATCGGTATGACTTTGAATGAAAATTTCGTGTTCTTCGATGGGATGAAACTGCTCTAAAAAGTCGCGCAATTCCAACGACTGCCCATCGTCAATATAGTAGCTGCCACCACCAAAAAAGATGCTTTTGATATGAAAGTTAGGAGCTAGGTCGTCATTTTGCGCATAGATATGGAAGGAGAAAAAGAGCAGTAAGAGAAGAGAAAAGAGAGTACGCATAATTGACCAGGATGAGTTCTTTTGATAAAACTCAATCGACGTGCATTACGTTTATTAAGAAGGTCGAGAATGCGTCAGTTTATTTATACGACATTGACTGCATCCAAAAAATACCGTAATTTCGCTCGTAACCCAACCATTTAGCGAATGTTCGCTCACCAAATAGAACGATTAAATTAAAAAACATGAATTTCAACTTAACCGAAGAGCAATGGGCAGTCAAGCAAGCTGCTCGGGAGTTCGCCCAAAAAGAATTAAAAGCAGGCGTCATTGAGCGCGATAGTAAGATGCTATTTCCAAAGGAGCAAATCCAAATGATGGGGGATTTGGGCTTTATGGGCATGATGGTTTCTCCAGAGTATGGCGGCGGCGGCATGGACACACTCTCGTATGTATTGGCGATGGAAGAACTTTCTAAAGTAGACAATTCTTGCTCTGTCATTATGTCTGTTAACAACTCCTTGGTGTGTTGGGGAATAGAAACATTTGGAACAGAAGAACAAAAACAAAAGTACCTTCCAAAACTGACAAGTGGTGAATGGATTGGGTCGTTTTGCCTATCGGAACCAGAAGCTGGAAGTGATGCGACGAGTCAGCGCACGACAGCGATTGATATGGGCGATTACTACTTGTTGAATGGGACAAAAAATTGGATTACTAATGGCAATTCTTCCAGCGTCCACTTAGTCATTGCACAGACAGATGCCGAAGCAGGACACCGTGGCATTAATGTGTTCATCGTTGAACGTAGTTGGGATGGGGTAAGTATTGGAGCGAAAGAAGATAAGTTAGGTATTCGTTCTTCGGACACGCATACCATCATGTACAATGACGTGAAAGTGCCAAAAGAAAACCGCATCGGCGATGATGGATTTGGTTTTAAATTTGCGATGCAAACCTTGTCTGGCGGACGTATCGGAATTGCTGCTCAAGCTTTAGGTATCGCAGCAGGAGCGTATGAATTGGCAGTTAATTATTCTAAAGAACGAGAAGCTTTTGGCAAACCAATTAGCCACCACCAAGCGATTGCCTTTAAATTAGCCAGCATGGCAACCGACATTGAAGCAGCACGTCTGATGGTCTATCGTTCAGCGTGGATGAAAGATAGTGGTTTAAATTACGATGCGGCCAGCTCGATGGCGAAGTTGTACGCTTCGGAAGTCGCTATGAAGCATACGGTAGAAGCGGTACAAGTACACGGTGGTTACGGCTTCGTGAAGGAATATCACGTAGAACGCTTGATGCGCGATGCGAAGATCACGCAAATTTATGAAGGCACGTCCGAAGTACAGCGCATTGTCATCTCTAGAAATGTCTTGAAAGGGCAACTGGAAATACCGATCTATCAGGAAGGACTTTTGGAGATGGCGTAAGTGGGGGAATTGGCGGAATTGGTGAAATTGGTAGAATCGGCAAACAATTACACCAATTCTACCAATTGAGCTGATAGGCGATCAATTACACCTTAATCAAGCTCTTCGTCAACTGTCGCAAGCCGCTTCCCTGAATACGACAGTAGTAAGTACCCGCAGGTAAATCGCGCCCGTCGAAACGCGCTCGATGTTGTCCAGCAGCTAGTTTTTGATTGAACAAAACTTTTAACTCTCTACCCAAAGCGTCGTAAATGCTCAATCGAATATTCTCATGCGCACAGGTAAATTCTACCTGCACCCAATCTTGAAATGGATTGGGATAATACGTCAACTCAAAGGTCTCATCACGTAGGGTTTCGTCGGTACTGGTCGAAGTAGGAGTACATTCTAGCAGTGACATATAGCGGAAGTCATCGAATAAAATATCACGCACGGCATCTTCAGAAGCACCCATCCAATCCATCAAAATAGATCCATATACATTCCTAAAATCGTACTGCATAGGAATAGCTTCTTGCGAACGTACTCGACTCGGAATTTCAGGATTATCTCCAATAATGCCTCCTTTCAAACAAGGTCCAAACAGCATCATCGGTGTAGACGTACCGTGGTCGGTGCCGTAGCTGGCATTTTCTTTAATTTGACGACCGAATTCTGAAAAAGTCATCATCAAGACACGCTCTTCGATACCTTGATTTCTCAAATCCTCCATGAAGATAGCCACTGCGTCAGAAACGGTTCGCAGCAATTCTGCATGTGTCCCTTTGAGTGGACTCCCATTTAGTGCTTGTCCAGCGTGTGTATCGAAACCACCTAGTTTGACGACATAAATTTTGGTGCGCAATCCGCCAGACATCAGCAAAGCTACATTTTTCAGTTGCTTACTCAGCTTGTTGTCACTGACGTTATAAGATACCGTGTTCGCACCCTTGTTGGCAGCAGTCGTGATGACCTCTGAATAGGCGTTTGTTTGGGCTATACTGGTACGCAAGAATTCTAGCTCTCTACCGTAAGGGGTATCAGGTGTGGTATCTCCAGCTCCTTGTGCCATCGGGAACAGTCGGAATGGATCCTCAATCGCTAAACTATAATTGACGGCAGATCCTTGACAGGTCAACGAAATCAACGATCCCATTGTCAGCGCAAATGGATCTGGAAAATCGCTATTGGGGTAGCCGTATGGATATTCTGGATGAATCTGGTCGTAATAACGTCCTAGCCATCCGCTTGACCAAATTTCGTCTGATGGCGAACCCGACATCTTAATGTCTGTCCCGCGAAAGTGGGAACGTACCGCATTCGGATATCCGACACTTTGGATGACTTGAGCTTTTCCCTCGTCGTATAGTTCGTATTTGATACGCTCAAAAGAAGGATGGAAGCCAACTTCATCATTCGCTTTCAACACCGAGCCAGTTGGAATAATGATGCCTGGACGTACTTGCCGCAAGTTGTCGTATTGGCTGAGTGGTGGCAACATGCTGAGTCCATCGTTTCCGCCGTTGAGCTGGATCAGCACTAGAACGCGGTCACTATCCTCGTCTAGCGAAGAAGCAAGCAAAGGATGTGTGGCAACACCGATTCCCATGCCGTTCATTGCGATGGGCAAGGCGGCGGCAGATGTGGTGGCGGTACGAAGAAAAGATCTTCTTTTCATTGGGTTTGTATTTTGAACCTGAAGGTTTTTTAATGAATGCTAGGTGAATTGGGGGTAATTGGGTGAATTGAAAAAATTGCTTCAATTGGTGGAACTCATGCCAATCCGAAAGCTTTCGGGAGATGAACTGTTGAACCTGTCTGACTATCATTTGCAACAGGCAGGCTGATAAGACATGTAATCGAGCAAGATTACAATACTGAATTTAACCAGTTGTCCGCTGAACAAGCTAACTGCTAACTCCTAATAGCTAATAGCTTCTCTAGCTTAAATGATACTCCGCCATAGCGACCATCGAAACGAATAGCTCACGCAGCTTTTTCTCGATACTAGCAGCTAGACGCACGTCGCTTGGATTGTTTTTGTACTCCTCGTACTCGATCGTCCATTCAAAATCTGGCAAGCCTGGAAGGAGAACTTCTTTTAGCGCGTCCAGCTGTAGTTGATTGAGCGGTTGCGGATAGAATAGTTCAGCTAACTCGTCGATCAATACATTTGGATCGGACGCATCGCTGGTTTTTTCAACAAACGTCAGTACATCGACTTGCACACGAATACTACCAATACGATAACCATTTTTAGCCAGTAACTCTGCGCTGCGCGAACGAAGTGGAAGGGTCACTGAATTGATCCAAATGCGATAGAAAAGTGGCTCTTGGTAATAGGCTTTCCATCCTGCTACATCTGGCGGATCGAAAAGCTCCATTTGCATTTTCTTGGATTCCCCATAAAGTTTCAGCCACACTTGATAGCGACCTTCTAAATCTTCTGGATAGTCGATCTCGCACTGTTTGACTTGTCCAATTACAAAGTCCAGTGGGTTTTTGATCATTGGTCCTTGACTCAAAATATCGAAAAAGTGTTCGCTTTTAAGTAGCACCTCCAGTGCTGGCTTGATGTAGTAGTTATTGTCTCGAATAACTTGTGCCAACGGTTCGATGACTTGCTGGCGTACGTCATCAGTAATAATGTAGTAGACAAAATAACGATATAGTTTTTCGGCTAAGAAGGTAGCGACTGCTGGACTTTCTAGAATAATATCTATTAAATCCGCATACTCGTTCTCCCCTCCATTATTGAGTCGTGCGTTGTTGAAACGGTGGGAGAACTGCTTCGTAGAAGTGTCGTGCTGGTTGGCGACAAACTGTCCCTGTGTTGGAATATCAGCACGCTGTTTGATGTAGCCTTGATCTTTCCAGCCCGTTAATGCTTTAGCAGCTTGTTCTACATCCAGTTCGGTGAATGTCGTATAATCACCTTCACCTGCTAGTGCCCCCTTCCCCACTGTGAATAGCTCAAATAGTTCACGTGCATAGTTCTCATTGGGTGCGCCTTTCTCATTATCGTTACCATTCAGATAGCGCAACATAGCTGGCGAAATGGTCACTTTTTTGACTAATTCGCGGAAGTCACCAGTCGCATATTCGCGCATGAGTGCTATGTGCTTGTGCATGAAGGTTGGGTCGCGGACGATGAACTGTTCTACGACAAAGTGATCCATCCAAAAGACGGTCATTTTTTCTCGAATAGATACGCCTTCATTGATGATTAATCCCATCATCCAAGAGCGACTAGACAAACGACGCTCCTCTAAAGCACGTGCATCGTTTCTCGGCATGATCGTATCTACCCAAGTTTCGCCTACCGCAACTCCTGGGTCTAATGGATTGACATTCAAGGGAGGCTCTGGTGTAGGCAAATCCGTCAGTAATTGATCAATGACTGCCTGCAATCCAGCCTGCCTGGCTTCTTCAATTTGTGCGAATGTAGGTCCGTACATCCCACGGCGAAGTAAGTGCGCGGCTGTTGCTCGATTCCATTCGCCAGTATACGGCGCAATACCAGTGTCTGGCGGCGGCAATGGAGCTTCAAGTTCTGGAAGTGGCTGCTTTTCCAGCACTGGCTGGTCAGGTTCAGGATAGCCGAGCGCGGAACGAAGTAAGGCTCTTCTATTCATAAGCTAGCGGTGTTTGAGTAGTACTGTACGTACTTGTGTTTTGTAATCGTGTTTTTGTATCGAAATAAATGAACAGTCTATCGCTAGATGAACGTCATCTACTTGTGTATTTTCTGCTAGTATATGAAGAGTATGGTAGTGACCATCTGCCAACTACCAAGAGGTAAATATTACGTGTAAGGAGAGATAAAACTTGTTGTACGTTGGGAGTTAGACAATATGAATGTGTAAACGTTTAATTGATATATTTATTTTTATTATAGATATTAGATATTAGATGTTAGACATTAGATAATAGACTCGTTCTGTATGTAGTTGTAGATCAAAACGATATACTTTGGTTGATTTTTACTTTTAAACCCTCTAAAGTAAATTTGCTTTTAAACTCTGCATTATCTAATAGTAAAGGCTAAATGTACTGACACTTGGACTTGGAACTATAGCAAGTAGTATATGTAGTTGTTTATTCATCACTACAGCTAAACAGTAGTAGATGCCAGTATCTCATAGCTCCATTCGACAGTTGCTGTCTGTTCCAATATCTTGACCACCGAACAATATTTTTCCATCGACAACTTAACGGCTTTCTCCACTTTTGATGCCTCCAAATCGCCATAGACGCGGTAATGCACGTAAATGGTTTTGAACAACGAAGGCACTTCTCCTTCAAATCGGTCAGCGGAAACATCAATCTCAATATGCTCCAATGATTGTCGCTGTTTTTGCAGAAAGCTAATCACATCAATCGCACTACAACCACCTAAAGCAGACAGCACCGTTTGCATCGGACGCATCGCTTGATTCCCACCACCAATGGCTGGCGAGCCATCCATTTTTATCGTATTGCCATCCTCATTCGTTGCTTCCATCAAAAAAGCATCGTCTATACGTTTTAGTGTGATCTTCATCAGTTCTTATTGCTTGTTACAAAAATAGTGGTTCTATCGGACAATCAACAGCTCGTTTTAGCGAATGGTTGTTTTGTATTTGTGTAAGGAAGGAAGTGTGAGCTACTGGTTTGTGCAATGTGCAATTCAAAATAGTGCTATGAGTTGTTCTAATGCAGATCGCGCGATTGTTAACTGTGTCGAAGGCGTCCACTGGCTTAACTTTTCCTCGTCGCTATGTACTTCAATACGAATAGATTGCCAACGATCTAGTAATTCGCTCGTCGACCGTAAATCAGGAAAGAGCAGCTGCAAGCGATCGAACCGAAAGTTTGGTAACTGCTGAATGGCTTTGTAGAGGAGTCGATCTTCAAACTCAGAGAGCTGCATCAATCGTTTTTCTTTCACGAGAGCAGTAGAAGGCAGTTCTCCGAAAGCCTGTAGTACTTCACTTTTACCGCTCTCTAGTACAACGATGACTTTATCTGGCAAGTAACGCTTCCGTACTACCTGATTTTTTGTACGGTGCTTGCGTTTAGACTCTTCTTTTTCGGCTTGTATACCTATGTGTTGCAGAACTGATCCTAGTTCGTTCAGGTAGGCTGGATTGTGCGCCGCATGATAGTACAACTCTTCGCCTACTCGAAGCGGATGATTCAGTTCCTCATCAAATTTGCGTTGGTATCGCACTTGTTCCTCACTTAGTTGAAAGGGAAAGTAGCGCGCACCACGACCAATCAGTTGTGCTTCGGATAGCGTCGTTCGACTAGGCTTTTTCTGATTGGCTTTGGTATCATACAGCCGAACAATATCAAATAAATTGAGAACATCCCAACCTTCGTTCAATTTATCCACCGCGAAGATGGCGCGGTATGGATTATCTATATCCTCTAGACGGTTAAGAAGTAACTGTTGCGCTTCACTATCACTTTGACTGTTGACAATCAAGCATTTATCGCTGGCAAAGTCGGTTTTGAGTTCTTCCACAAAGTCCGCCAATGATAGACCAAACTGTTCCAGCTGTACGAATACGTGTGAGATGACAGTAGCTGTGGCCTCCTGTTTTATGTGCGCTACACCATCTATTGTTAATTCCCACAATCGCTGTTGAAAAAGATCGAAGAAATCGACACTTGCTTTGATTGTTTTGGATTTAAATAGAACGACTGGCTTTACGACTATTCCATGACGTTCAAATATTTTCTTACGGTATTGACTCAAGATCATCGCTTGCAGGGCGCGTTCGAAAGGTGGTAAATCGGCTTGCAAAAGTTGGACTTCTTTAGAATAGCCTTCTTGCCTGAATTGCTTTAACGAATAGTCAAACAACAAACGTGCAGCGTACTTTTCTCGAATAGCAGCATTTGACCAATCTATTGTAGCTGTAAATTCTAACAATACATTTTCAGGATGTGCTTCCAGTACATGTTGCACGCTTTGCTCCCACGAAATAGCTGCTGGTTGTTTACCTTTTGTACGTGCATTCAAGTGATGCGCCTCATCAGAAAGTAACACCAATTTTTGTTGCCCGATGTCTTCTACGGTAATACTATTCTCGCGCGCCAGTTGAAGCTTAGCGTGTAATCCTTGTACCGTCGTGAACAGGATATTGATGTCGTCTGGATGACCGTCGTCAAAGTTGCTGATTGAGTTGAGGTGAACGCGCTGACCCTGATACTGAATGGGCAACTGAAAAAGAAACTTTGTTGCGCCAGCATTTAAAAAATTGTCCCGTGTCTTATCTAAAATAGCCGTACTGTTGACAAAAAATAAAAAGTACCGATAGCCACGTGCGTATAGATACAAGATCAAAGCTGCCATGATGAGCGTTTTGCCACTACCAGTTGCCATCTGAAACAACAAAGCAGACTGTCGCTCCTCCCCTTCCCAATGCTGTACAAATCGTGCTATGGCTGCCCGTTGGTAAGGACGCAATTCATAGCGCAAATGCGAAGTCACAAAGAAGGGAAGCTTATGATCGGTCACGTAAATAGTCGATTAATTCATTCGGTGCGTAGCAAGTGCGTAGCGGACACACCCAAAATTCGCGTTTGGCATGTCGCCAAGTTCGTTGGGCTAAAGGTAGCTGTTGCAGGCGTTTTTGCAAACTTTCTTTATCCATCCAAGCCACCAAATAGGTGCGCTCCAAATAAGAACGCCCCAATAGTTGTTCGTATAATGCTTCGGGAGTAGACCGCTTAATATCTATTGCTTGTCGGCGCAACCAATCTTCTTTCCGCTTTTTGTTTTGGTTGAAATAAATCTGAATATGGACATCGCCACGCAGATCGCTGACTTCGGGTCTTCGCTTAATGAGTTTGATGTCGCGCTGCTCAAAACTCGTTTTCAAGTCGCCATCGATAGCTGGAATTAAAGAAGTTTTCAGTTCCAGTGAACAGCCATAACACCTAAAATCTACATCCATCTGCGCCTGTTCCGACCAGTGATTCTGCGCTTCAATAGCAATGTTGTGGTGCAGCAGCCATTTGCGGAAACCAATCTCCCCAACATAGCCCCGCACCTTACTATCGAACGCCACATTCGAGTGTCGATGCCGTAAGTTGTCGATAAAGTGGACTCGTTGCGCTTGTGCTATGGCTTGTTGAACTTCAATGGGAGTGATCGGGAGACGGCGGATGTCTTGGTAGCGCATGGTGCTTGCTTTTCGGTGGGCGGATGGTACGGATGGGCTAAAGTAGCGAATTGTCGCTAATAAATCTATAAGACTCCCTTTTTCAAGATTCAAATATATTCCACCTTTGAGTTATACTCTGCCAAAGCCTGCATATTTGTTTACAAACATCAATTTGAAGCTAATACCACTTTCATACTTTTCCTTTCAGCCACTTGTTCATCGTCTCATTACTCCAGTTATTTGCTTCCCAAAGTCGATCCATTTCATCGGATGCTTTATCCGCGAAGTACTTGGCAATCAGGCGTTTGATGTCGACTAAACTTTCTTCTGGTAAGTTCAGGCTGTAGCGTTTAAGTAGCTCTAGTTGTAGATTTGTTAATGGTTGATGGATGGCTGTCCTAGTTTAAAGCTATCTGACCTTCATTTTCTTTGGATGTTGCCTGCTATCGAATAGGCAGTGAATATAGACTTTATCGTTTCGAAGGCTGTAAATAATTTTGTAGTTCCCTTCAATTAGACGTCGGCAAGAACAATTCAGATGGCGCAAATAGGATTCTGCCTTGTCCTGCTTTAGGTTGAGTAGTGAGAATAGCTACTTTATCAGCAACTGATTGTATGATTGATCGCGCTTCTTCGCGTTCGTAACGTTCACACAAAAAATCGAATTGCTGCTGCAAATCTTTAGTTGCCTTTTTCGTCCAGATGATGGGATAACTCACCATGATTGAATCATCTTATTGACTTCCTCATGTGTGATTACATCGCCGGCAACAAGGTCTGCTTCACTTTCAATGACCGCTTCCGTATATGCTTATTCCACGTCTGAAAGCTCATTCAGCTTCACTTCTACGAAGTCCACTGCTTCTAGTAATTGAAGTAAGAAATCTCGCTTTTCTTCTTTGACTTTGATGACTAATGTATCCATAGTGTTCAAATTTCGTACCTGCATATAACGATTGAAGAGAAGCGTTAGTTATTTTGAGTTAGCGTAGCTTCTTCATAGGTCGTGCATGCCAATACGGAAGTCGAGTTCAAGTGAGGATACATATCAACGATGTCTTCCGAAGTATAACCAT
>CAYLPW010000114.1:0-15240 GCA_964385665.1 uncultured Saprospiraceae bacterium | reverse complement strand
CGATAGCTTTCGGAGTGAAAAAAGGAGTAGCTTGTTGGTTGGAGATAGCAGCTAACCTGAGTATAACTGAAAGGGGGGCTATCAATACAGTTTTTGTAGTTGATGCGTTTACCCTGATTGTCTATCTAACTAAATAGAAACGCCCCTTGAGGGACACTCTATCTATTGTTGAGTTGGAGAGGAATATGGCTTCGGAAAGCTACGTTCTTCCTTTGACAATTTTTACACTATTATGCGCACTTTTGTTAAAATATTGCTCAGCATTCAAATGCCTCAAACCACTCCATTGCCCTAGGATTTCGCATTGTGTCTTTGGTAGATAAGGTTCTGCCCATCAACAATTTTTTGACAGGCACTTCCATCTTTTTTCCGCTTAGTGTGTACGGAATATCTGGTACAACATACAAAGCATCAGGCACATGGCGTGGCGAAGCTTGCTCACGTAAGGCTCGAAAAAGCTGCTGCTTGAGTTCGTCATCAAGCGCACTTCCTTCGTGTAGAACTACAAATAAGGGCATAAAATCCGAACCATCGGACTTTTCAATATTGACGATAAGCGCGTCTTTTATTCCTTCGATTTGCTCGACGATTCGATAGATTTCGGCAGTACCGATACGAATGCCTTTTCGATTAAGGGTCGCGTCGGAACGTCCTTGAATGATAAGTGAACCATCTTTAAAGATTTGTATCCAATCACCATGTCGCCATTTGCTATCGAAGGTATCAAAATAGCTATTTCGGTAGCGGTCGTTGCCTTCGTCGTTCCAAAAATAGATGGGCATGGACGGCATCGGTTGTTCGATTACCATCTCACCTAATTCGTTGTGCAGGCGTTCGCCGTCTTCAGCATACGCATACAAGGCGCAGCCCAAGGCTCGACTTTGAATCCGACCTGCTACAACTGGACGATACGGATGCCCACCTACGAACGCGGTACACACGTCTGTGCCTCCACTCATAGAACACAACCAAATGTCCTCGGAGATTGCTTCGTACACCCATCGGAATGCTTCGGGTGGCAGCGGCGCACCTGTCGAGCCAATAGAGCGCAACGCACTCAAATCATCATCTTTCAAATTCAGATCAGCATTCATGCAGGCAACTAAATAAGGGGCACTTGTGCCGAAATGATGAATCGGAAGTTCCGCCGCGAGTTGCCAAAGTACCTTTAAATTGGGGCGGGCAGGACTACCGTCGTAAAGGACTGCTGTGGCACCGACTAATAGACTCGCTTGCAGAAAATTCCACATCATCCAGCCAGTAGTGGTGAACCAAAAAAAGTTCTCGCCCGCTTTCACGTCATTGTGGAATGTCATGTATTTTAAATGCTCCAATAGAACACCACCGTGGGAATGGGTGATCGCTTTCGGTTTGCCCGTCGTGCCTGAAGAATACAATACCCATATTGGATGATCGAAAGGAACAGGTGTGAACTCAATCGTTCCATCTACTTGCGTTTCTCGAATCGTGCGCCAATAGGTAGCGTTTGTCAGTGTAGCATCGGCATCTAAATAAGGAATAAATAGCGTCTGCTCAATACTTTGAATATGACTTCTGATAGATTCGACTTCCTCTAGTCGAGGGAACATTTTTTGATTGTACCAGTAACCGTCACAGGCGACGAGCAACTTGGGTTCTATTTGCTCAAAGCGTTCTAAGACTGTTTCGACACCAAAATCGGGAGAACAGCACGACCAAATTGCACCCACTGAATTGACTGCTAGAAAACAAACGATAGCCTCTGGAATATTGGGCAAATACGCTGCAACGCGATCCCCTTTTTTTATACCAACTCGCTTAAGGTACTGCTGCATGGACAACACGCGGTGTTCCAAATCAGACCAAGAAATGTGTAGGCGTTTCTGTTCGTTCTGAAAAATGATGGCGGAACGCTGTGGATGTTTATGCCTAAAAATGTGTTCCGCATAGTTTAAACTAGCCCCTTCAAACCAAACCGCCTCAGGCATCTGTCGATCTTTCAGTACTTGCTGATAAGGTGTATGTGCGATCACCTCGAAGTAGTTCCAGATACTTTCCCAAAAGTCCTCAATATGTTCCACTGACCACTGCCACAAACTATCGGCGTCTTCAAACTGCAATCCACGTTTTCGTAGTAGCCAGTTTTCGTAGCTCTTTAGATTAGAGTTATTTATAAAGTCGGCAGTCGGCTGCCAAAGTGGTGTGGACATTGGTATCATAAAGATAATCGGGCGAATTCAATAAAAGATAGGTGTGAAAGGTAGATAAAATTGATCGCAAAAACTAGTTTGAATGAGTTATATCTGCTGATTATTAATCGGTAGCTGGCTGAATGATTTCGCGTACTGTTGCCCATCCTGTAGGACTTTCTTTGTATCGTACATAAGTTACCATCGTTCTTCCTCTAAATACAAAAGGTGTTCCTTCATTTTTGGGCGTGCCTTCGATCGCAAATCTCGATTGCTCAATGGCTAGATCTTCTTGTATCAAAATACTTTCTATCTCGTTTTCGATGAACGCTAATGAAAAATTTTGAAACGTTTCTTCTAGTCCTGTCATAACTTCTTCGCGTCCATTTTTTATATCCGTATAGCCGAGTGCTTTGATGACTTCAGGATGGTGGAGTGAGCGAATGAGAGCAGTGTCCGCTGTTGCGAAAGCTGCTCGAATGGTTTCGCCATTATTTACTATTTCTTGGCGTATGGCTTGCTTATCTATTTTTGGCTGACAAGACATGACCAGTCCGAATAGAAGTAGCAAAATCAGTTTATAAGCGGGTTTCGTCATGTTAGATGATTGGGTTCTTTGAGTGAGTAAAAGAAAGGTGAATGAATAGCGAGCGAACGAAAAACAAAATTAAATAATTGTCGGAAAACAGAAATAATCTTCAACTTTCAGAAAATAGATTTTCAGATATAGTGAATTTATCTATATTTGTGGCAGCAAGAATTCGAAGTTGGGCTAAAATCAGGCTTTCAGCTTTATTTTACCAAAAGCGTTAAGTTTGCGTTAAGGTTAATTCATATACAAGCATTGCAGGTTGAAACTGATTATCTTGCAATATAATTATTACAATTTATCCATTTACCGATTTAATCATTGTCTTTCTCCTCGTTAGGCATATCAAACAAAATCTCGTCTATAGCAGTAAACTTCTACACTGAACTTTTTATCAAATTAGAGAGACATCACTAGCCAGAGCTAGATTTTTTCGATGTTTAGAATTATTTATCAACGTAAGGCAATTCACCGTCCATCGTTTAACTGAAGATAAAAAAGGAACAATCTAAACGATTCCATCCTTTGAATGCTACAGTAAATGCCGAAACATGGGTAGTCATTGCAAAGCGTCGACTAAGCATCCAAGAAGGATAGACTTGCTTTCTCTCTTATTGACCATCAACATTTATCAATTCTAAACAAGGTTTAGTTATGCAAGTTACGCCGCTAAGTACTTATCAGTCCATGGATGATCGCGAATTGATTAAGCGTTACCTCGACGGGGAGGAACGTTGTTTCGAGACGCTTTTGAAAAGACACAAGCAAAAGATTTATACCTCTATCTATCTATTTGTCAAGGATCAAAGCTTGGCAGAAGATATTTTTCAGGAAGTTTTTATCAAAATTATCGACACACTCCGTAAGGGTAAATACAACCACGAGGGCAAATTTTTGCAGTGGGCCATGCGTATTTCTTACAACATGTGTGTGGACTATTTCCGTCGTTCAAAGCGTCGTCCACAGGTTTCTCCGACGGAGACCTTTGACATTTTTGATGTCCTGCAAGTATCAGATGACAATGCAGAACAACGCATCATCAAAAGTCAGACGCACGAAAAAATTCGTAAGCTTGTGGACATGTTGCCACCTGAGCAGCGTGAAGTCGTTATCCTACGTCACTATGCGGATATGAGTTTTAAGGAAATTGCGAAGTTGACACGCGTCAGCATTAATACGGCATTAGGTCGTATGCGCTATGCGCTAATTAACATTCGTCGAATGATCGAGGAGAAAGAGATTGTGTTGCAGTAATCTCTTTATGCAATAAAAAATAAAATAGCGGCAAACTAAAACTATTCCAAAAATCGGTGTGCCGTAGTCAGTCGGAAAAATTAAAAAGCTGAATTCGTGAGGGTTCAGCTTTTTTTATATCTCGACTTTTGAGGTTTAAGAGAAGTTGTAAATTTCGTTAAAACCCGAAAGCTATCGGGTCGCCATACTATGATATCGCCCTGCGCCTGTCTAACTATGCTGCCATTTTTGATGCAGCCAGGTAGATTTTTTGCCTTTTTAAACAGAAAAATCTCTAACCTAAAATTTTGTAAATTTATTAAATCCTCATCCCTAACCCATAAAAACTAATGAGCAATTCATGTACAGGTCAACTTCAAAAGTCCTCGAAGTTACCGCTCTCCAAACCAGTTCCACAAACCAGATCGAGTCAGATGTTCCCGTGCCGAAAGTGTCGGATTGGACAGGACACTAGGACGACGGTTGTTCGCGCCAGTTTGCGTTTCGTAGACCAGCACCTTCACGTTGGCATCAAAATTACTCTTATGTCGATAGGGTAAATTGGCAATCGACTCTGGTAGCGGCGAGCGACGATTGTCATTACCAAAATTGCGAGAGTCAGCGACGCTGTAGTCAATTTCGTTGAAGTCGCGGTAGGCACGATCTGGCGCAGCTTCCACGTAGAAGACAAACATGCGGTACTTGCTTCTTTCTGGCAAGAAAAGACTATTGATGTAATTCTGGAACGTCAAACTTTGATTGAAAACAATACGTGAAGGGAAGCGATACTGTGCCGCTTTAGGTGCGCCGCTACTACTAATACCTTCCATCTGTGTTGCGATCATAAAGCCATTGTCAAATTCAAAGTAGCCTTTGTTCGTATATCCTCTAGTTTCTAGTACTTCTGCAATGCGTCGTTCCACGTCCCCTACTGTCTCCAAACCAGAGAAAAAGTCAGCTGGCAGATTGAGTTCCGCAGAGGCAGCTGGCATCATCGATGAAAACGCTGGAGCTGAACTATTGCTGACTGTAGTTCTATTGTCATACCTATTGGTATTGCTGTAGCTGTCTGGTGCTGTTTCCATATCTCGACTCCCAAACTCAAAAGAAGTAGTTTGAGGTGGCAATTCATCGGCTATTGCTAGGTCATTTGGCGCATTTGGATTACCGAATTCAGAAATATACGCACCTACATAGGGATCGTACACGTCGTAAGAATCTGGCTTCTCAAAGTCTCGCTCCACTACCAGTTCTGCTTCACTACTCTCTTCAACGGCTGCAATTTCTTCGTTACTGAACACCAATGCCCAGTTGAAACAAGCTTGCTCTTGTTGCATTTCTAAATGTTGATAGATGCGTTTACCGAGTCGAATGTTCTCAGTTTTCAGTACAGCCTCGTAGTTGGCATTATCTGTTTTGATAACTTTCCAATAGACCACATCATCACTACCGTTTATGCTTTCTGCACCTTCAACTGCTGCTTCCCCCCAAAAGTCAATGAGCTGATACATGAGTGTCGACACTACACTACTTGCCAGTGCATCAGCATCGATCACTTTCTCCAATGCTGGGCAGTCATTAGGCTTAAATTGTGGTAGCTGATCTTGCTGGATATATGCACGAATCTCAATACTTTCCAACAACTCTTCTTGTGGTGCAAACTGCTGGGCGGAGACGAAAGTGTACCCAAAGACAAATAGCCATAGCATGTGAACTTTCTTCATGGTGTGTTCAATAGTTTGAAGTGAACTGATTTGTACTATAGAGTTGTAGGTAGTTCCCGAACCCAATAACAATTGAGTAGCGGGAGTGGCTAGTGAGTGTGTCAATTGCACTATTCTATGCGCCGATATGTTATGTATCAGAACTAAGAGAACTGCACGATTAATCTAAAGAACTGCAATATAGCTCTTTAGGTATTAAAATTTATCTGTTATAACGCGGAAGTTACCGTTTCGTTACACCATAGTTTGAGTTCAATACTAAATTCATTCTTATAAAGTGTTCGACATTTATTAAAAGTACATACTTACTCTGCTGTCAATCAAAGTTGAATAATGCGAATCTGGCATGACAATCAGATGGACTTGACTAATTTCACCTTACATATCGAAATGAACGAGCTTAGAAAAGCGAGCTACACGCGTTTTGATTTCCTCTTGTGTCAACTCTAACATACGTTCAATACCAAACTTTTCGACGCAAAAAGATGCCATCGCTGAGCCATGAATGATAGCACGCTTCATATTGTCAAATGAAGTATCTTCCGTTTTCGCCAAATAGCCCATTAGACCACCAGCAAATGTATCCCCTGCTCCAGTGGGATCAAATACCTCAGCTAATGGCAACGCTGGTGCGAAAAAGATTTCATCGTCTTGGAATAGCAGTGCTCCATGTTCTCCCTTCTTGATCGCCAAGGTGCGTGGCCCCATACTAATGATCTTTTTGGCAGCTTTCACTAGTGAATACTCACCAGATAATTGGCGCGCTTCTTCGTCATTGATAATTAATAGATCAATGTGCTGAATAACTTTTAATAAATCCGCTAGTGCATTGTCCATCCAAAAGTTCATGGTATCTAATGCAAGCAGCTTGGGTTGGTTTTGCAATTGGTCAATGACACGCTGCTGTACGGCTGGCACTAAATTGCCTAGCATCACATAATCTGGATTTTGATAACTAGCTGGCAATATAGGATCAAAATCAGCTAGCACATTTAGCTGTGTGTCTAGTGTATCACGCTGATTCATATTGTCATGGTAGCGACCTGCCCAAAAGAATGATTTTTCACCCTCTTTGACTTGGAGACCTTCTAAATTGACGCCGCGTGACTGCATGGCATTCAGTATCTCCTTTGGAAAATCATCACCTACAACGGAAACCAGTTGTAGATCATTAGTAAAGTAAGAGGCTGCCAACGAAATGTAAGTAGCTGCACCACCTACGATGTTATCGGCTTTGCCCAATGGCGTTTCTATATTGTCAAAAGCGACTGTTCCTACGCTTAATAAACTCATTGCTAGAGATTTTAGATGATAGATAAACTCATACGTATTCATCTATCGTTAACTTAATTGGTCTCAATTTGGGTGCAAAGATGAATTAGTTCCTAGACAATTGAAAAGATTTAGACCCCAATATCTTCATTCCATAGCTTTGGATGCTGCTGAATAAACGTTTTCATCAGCTGAATGCAAGTCTCATCGTGCAACACGATTACTTCGACTCCTTTAGCGCGTAGATACTCCTCTTCGCCCATAAATGTTTGATTTTCACCAATCACTACTTTTGGAATACCATAGAGCAGAATCATCCCCGAACACATAGAACAAGGGGAAAGCGTTGTATAAATAGTGCATTTTCGATAGACAGCAGCTGCTTGGCGTCCTGCATTTTCTAGCGCATCCATCTCGCCATGTAGCACTACGCTTTCTTGTTGCACACGCCGATTGTGTCCGCGACCAATGATCTTGTTATTATAAACCAAAACAGAACCAATCGGAATGCCGCCTTCTACTCGTCCTTGTTGAGCTTCTTCGATGGCAGCTTGTAAGAAGTGTTGATGCATAGATGATAGGTAGAGAGATACAAGATTATGAATAGTGAGATAGGAGAGGGTTCATTCATTCTCCTTTACATCTACACGTTAGGTGTAGGTTGAAACTATCTTTAAAAGTCTTTGGTAGATGTGCTAAGGAACGTAAAAAAATGGGAAACACCCAATCAATTTATTACTGAACTAAGACTAATTCTACAGTAAGTCTGAGTTCAATAATAAACCTGCCCGACGGTCAGGTTTACATTTCTGAGTGTTCGGGGTAAATTTAATTATTTCACGTTACTAGAATTCTTAATTTTCAGTTATCTGTTGAGGTTGAGAGTTGTTCATCCCGATAGCTATCGGGATGAAACATATAAGATCATATAGGCTATATGTGTATTTTCTGTCTAAAGATTTGTAACCCATAAATAGTGTCTAAGCTCAGAAAGGTATCGTTCTCAACTGTTCATTTTTGTTAGCATCTTGAAGTAGAACTAAGGCATCAGGACAAAATAAATTTACATTCCTAAGAAATGCAATTTGTAGCAGAAGAGTTTTGCCTATTCCTACTCATAGCCAAGCCCCATCTGGACAAGCGATCTCATACCTCACTACTATCACTCATACAATTTAAACTCCACCCGACGATTTTGTTGTCGACCTGATGGAGTTGCGTTACTCGCTATAGGACGCAGTTCACCATAACCGACGGCATCCATTCGGGTACGATTTACTGCTCTGGTCAATAAATATTCTCGACAAGCCGTGGCGCGTTGTTCTGACAACAACTGATTGGCAGCCGTTCGCCCGACATCGTCTGTATGCCCTTCGATGCGTAGATTGGCGTTTGGATAACGGTTGAGAATGTCAGCTACTTGGTTCAACAATTCGTAGGACGTGGACTTCAACACTGGACTCGCGGTCTCAAACTCTATGTTCTGTGCGACATCCGTCAAGAAGGCTTGTTCCTCTGCCGTTACAGGGGATGTGTTTTCATTTGATGGTGTGGCGTCTACAGATTCTGGAGTATTTAATTCTGGTACATCTTGAGTCGTCGTTGAATGATCGAAAGTCGTCGTAGATGCTTCAGGACAACCATCATTATTTTTAGTACCTGCCTCATTCGGGCAATAGTCTTCGGCATCTGGTACACCGTCTCCGTCGCTATCTTTGAGTGGCTGTGGCGTCGCTATTTCAGGACAGCCATTTGCAGCTACTGTTCCAGCTTCATTTGGACAGTTGTCGACTCGATCTGCTATGCCATCACCGTCCATATCTGGACAACCCTGTGCGTACTCGCTACCACTTTCATTTGGGCAAGCATCTTCTGCATCAGGCACACCATCTTCGTCGCTATCTGTTTTGCTAATTATATTCGTTGATTTTGTTTCTGGGCAACCATTGTTTTTGATTAAGCCTGCTTCATTCGGACAATCATCCATACTATCGGGTAGCGTATCTCCATCTGTATCAGGACAGCCACTGCCTGAACGCACACCAGCGACTTCTGGACAATCGTCTTCGGAGTCCACTATGCCATCACCGTCGCTATCTATATCTTCAACTTCCACTTCCACGATCATCTCTACTGGACAACCGTTTTCATCTACTGTACCTTCTGAATCGGGACAGTCATCCATACTATCAGCTACACCATCTGCGTCAGCATCGGGACAGCCTTTTGTGGCGTTCAGTCCGGCCTCGTCAGGACACTCATCTTGTGCATCTGTGATGCCGTCACCGTCCCTATCTGGACAGCCCAACATACTTTCTGTTCCTGGCCAATCAGGACAGGCATCTGCAATATCTGTAATCCCATCGCCATCTCTATCAGGACAGCCTGCGAGTTCTTTTGTTCCTATCTCTTCTGGACATTGATCTAGCTCATCAGGCACACCATCACCATCTTGATCCATTTTGGTACGCCCTAAACGATACGTGTAGCCTACGCCCACTTGTATATTATTGCGTAGTGCTTGGGTCAGTCCATAGCGATATTCAGCGTGTAGTGTTAAAAAGGAATTGGGAGCTAGTTGAATATTGAACCCTACGCCGGCAGGAATTTGAATATTGCTGGTATCAAAATTTTCTAGAACGATACCTCCTCCAGCGTGTATGTATGGTGCGAATTTGGCATCGTAATCCGCAAGGTGAAATTGTAACCGCCCATCGACACCTATCGTACTGACATTATTTTGTGCTTCAGGTAGATGACTCACCCCAATGCGCAGAGGCATGCCAATGCTTAGTCTAGATGTGACATATTTACTAAAAAAAGCTTCCAATCCATTGGTGAAGCGTAAGGTATCGACACCATTGGTATATCCATAGTTGCCGAACATGATTTTTGCCCCTATGTCCGTCGGGAGTGGCACTTTTTGCGCGTGAAGAGCAGACGTGATAAATAGGCAAAGCAGTAGTAGGTAGACGACTTTTGGCTTCATTAATATTGTATCAAATATAGCGAGAATAGATTTCGGTAGTATACCGTTCCTGCATTGATACGTAAGTTATGCACAAAAGTTAGTGCTACGACTACTTTGCTTTCGTTGTGTTGAGAGAAAGGTGGCTATGCTTCTGCTTTTGGCAGGTTAAAATTCATAGGTGGCAGACTCACTTGTTGCTGATCTTCGATAACACCATGCTGTGCTTCATACTTATCAATATTGTCTTGCAAAGCATTCATCAATCGCTTGGCATGTTGTGGTGTCAGTATGATTCTCGATTTCACTTTCGCTTTAGGGACATTTGGTACCAAGCGCACAAAATCAACTACAAACTCAGAATTGGAATGCGAAATGATCGCTAAATTAGCGTATGTGCCTTCTGCGACCTCCTCTGGTAGTTCGATGTTGAGTTGAGTCTTTTTTTGCTCTGCCATGTGCATGTTGATTTGTATATTATTCTGGGGTCAATTTAATTATTTCTTGTTTCTTAGCCCCAGTTATAGGAACAAGACGAATGTTGTTTTCCAGCCTCTTTCTAACAGCTTTATACTCTGATAGTTGAACGAATGAATATACAAACGCTAAATGGTAGACAAGTGCGCATCAATAACCAAGACTATCTGTACTTCGGTGGCACTTCTTATCTAGCTATGCATACTAACCCTAGTTTTCGAGCATGGATCGTCGAAGGTTTTGCCCAATTTGGCAGCAATTATGGTGGTTCTCGACGCTCCAATCTACAGTTTGAGGTCATCGCGCGAGCAGAAGCAAAACTAGCACAATGGACACAGCAAGCAGCCGCGCTCACCTACTCTTCTGGTACACTCGCTGCTCAGGCACTGATTCAGTTCCTCTCTCACACCCATCAACTTCTTTATACACCAGATGCACACCCCGCACTTTGGCAAGGAGGCAATATGATACCTAGCAGTGACCATTGGGAGGAAACCATCATTCAACAGGTGCGAGATAGTAGTCGGGACGTAGCTGTGATTTGCAATGGAGTAGACCCCTTACGAGTAAATAGATATGATTTTTCTTGGTGGAATAATTTACCAAAAGATAGATCAACTGTTGTGGTACTGGACGAATCACATTCACTAGGTATAGTCGGTCATCAGGGTGCTGGTAATAGCTCTTTGTGGACAGTGCCAAACCATGTCGAATTAGTACTCACGTCTTCTTTAGCAAAAGCATTCGGCGTGCCAGGTGGCGTCGTCATTGGAAGAAGAGAACGCATCGACGCTTTAGCTATGAATGCGCTATTTGGGGGCGCATCCCCCATTGTTCCAGCTTATCTATATGCCTTTTTGCAAGCAGAAGCACTATATAAGACTCAACTTCACCAATTGCGTACTAACATTGTACAACTACAACAGAGCGAGATAGCTAGAAAGTATCTAAAACACTTGCCCAACTATCCAGTATTTAAAGTAGAAAGAGAGGAAATAGTAAAAGAATTGGAAGTGAGGCACATCCTCATTTCTAGTTTTCCCTATCCCAAACAAGATGATCCATGTTTAAATAGAATTGTACTAAATGCAGCGCATAGAGCGGAGGACATAAAAGCATTAGTAGCTACTTTTGAAGTTGATTAATGGACTATACTACTACTAAAAAAGTCTCTCACATTCGTAAATATGAGAGACTGTAACTACCATTTATCAAAAAATCATTTAAGCATTGAGACTGTTAGTTGTGAAATATTATATAAATTATCTGTTTTCTAAACAAATACTTATTGGTGATAGTATCACAAATCAGTCTTAAATTCTGTGACAAGATAAACGCTTTTATTTTACATTTCCAAATTTCCACTTAACTTTTATTTAATATAGCTTCAAAAATTAGTCTGATTGATAAGATAGTATCTTTGTCCTATACATTTGTTCTTATTATGAATCAGCTCGAAGACTTCAATCCTATCCGTACGTTCATTTTTGATGTTGATGGTGTGTTGACCAATAGTCAGTTGCTCCTTACCGAAAAAGGCGAGTTGCTACGCAGCATGAACACACGCGATGGTTATGCTATAGCTACTGCTATCCGATCTGGCTACGATGTAGCCATCATTACTGGTGGTAGCTCAATAGGTGTGACGGAGCGTTTGAAAGGCTTAGGTGTAGTACATATATATACTGGATACACTGGCAATCGGCACAAGATAGATGCCTATGAAGAATTGCTCGAAATCTTAAGTATTGAAGAAGAAACCATTCTCTATATGGGTGACGATCTGCCTGATATGGAAGTAATGGGACGCGTCGGTTTGCCTGTCTGTCCTGCTGATGCTGCGCCCGAAGTTCGTCAAATATCTCGCTATATCTCGCCCGTAGATGGTGGAAAAGGTTGTGTCCGCGATGTGATTGAGCGAGTGCTGCGACTGAATGGGGATTGGGGGAGTTAGATATGAGATTTTGAGTAGTGAGTAGTGAGACAGTTCAGGAATCTTCCTTTAGATCAGCACATTGCTATACGTCAAATCTACTATGATAATGTGTTCAACAGATCAAAGAATACTAGATAACGCCACTTGATTTTATGAAACACCTCACCGCTTTTCTTCACCTCATCCGCTTGCCGAACCTCCTCATCGTCGCACTGACACAATACCTGATCTACTATTTCGTCTTCGCCCAAAATCTACATCAAGTGGGTTTGAAGACACAGCTGAATTGGCTAGAAATAACTGGACTGGTCATCACGACGATTTGTATTGCAGCAAGTGGCTATATAATTAATGACATCTTGGATAGAGATATTGACCGCATCAATAAGCCTCATAAAATGATTGTGGAGCGAATTTTCTCTGTTACTATGGCTTGGCGAATGTACATCTCGACTATTGTGTTGGGAGGTCTGCTGTCTATTTATCTAGCGATTCGGACGAATAATTTGCCATTGCTGTCGCTCTATCCGATTGCAGTCGCACTGCTCTATCTGTACTCCAAGTATTTTAAGAAAGGGTTTCTGATCGGAAATTGGATTGTGGGCTTGTTTTGTGCCTTTGTAGCTGGTATTGTTTGGGTGGGGGAAAGTAGTTCGTTAACAGCCATATTCGATACAGTACATCAAATGAGCCACTCTCATTATTTGCGCGATTTGTTACTATTCTACCTGCTTTTTGCCTTTTTCGCAACTACTTATCGAGAAATTATCAAAGATTTGGAAGATATAGACGGTGACCGCATAGGTGGTTGTCGGACGTTGCCAATCGTTTGGGGCGTTCAAAGAGGAAAAGTAGTTGCACTCGCCAATGGGGGCATCCTTTTTAGTATTACTTTATTTTTTTGGGTCTATTTATATGAAGCTACAGCTGGCTGGCTGCCATTAATTCCATTGACTGGGGTTCTGTTATTCATTGCAGTTACTTTATTTTTTAGCTATCATGCGCAGCAGGCGACTGATTTTCACCGCATTAGTCAGATGATTAAGGTCTTGATGCTGTTTGGACTACTTCTATTAGTTGGGCTGGCATAATCCAAAAGAAACGTTAAATTTCGATCTTTATCATAGGAATGTAAGCTCCTATCGTTTTGTATAGCATCTACTTCAATTTCGAACACCTTACTTTATGGCAAAGCAACTCAAATCTATCACAGCAGAACTCAAAGCCTTTATTGAGAAGCAAACTATTTTTTTCGTTGGTACAGCCGCTTGCGAAGGGCGCGTCAATGTATCGCCAAAAGGAATGGATAGTCTGCGAGTGATCGACGAAAACAAAGTGGTTTGGTTAAATCTGACAGGTAGTGGTAATGAAACGGCTGCGCATCTGCTGCAAAACAACCGCATGACGATTCTATTTTGCGCGTTTGAGGGAAAGCCGCTTATTTTGCGTTTGTACGGAACGGCGACTATTTATCACGAACGTGATATGGCTTTTCAAACTTATCTGGAATTGTTTCCGCCGAATGTAGGTGCTCGACAAATTATTGAACTACAAGTTGATCTAGTGCAAACGTCCTGTGGCTATGCGGTGCCTGAGATGGACTTCAAAGGAGAACGCACTATCTTGAATGACTGGGCAGCGAAGCAAGGACGAAAAAAGATCGAAGCTTATTGGGAGAAGAAGAACACAAGCAGTATTGATGGGTTTGAGACAAAGATTTTAGAAAACACATTTGTTGATAAGCAGCATTAACTTTACCACAAAGTCGCAAAGAGTGTGCTAAGGAACACAAAAAATATAACTTTTCGACCCGCCTGACTACAATTAGCTATTATAGTATAGTCGGGCAGGTTCTGTTCAGCCGTTTCTTGACCGAGTGGTTCATTTCAATCCCGATAGCTATCGGGACAAGAAAGGGATGAACACTTTCTTCCGATAGCTATCGGAAGAAAGTTTATTTTTTGTCCACTACTAAGTAATTTTGAGCAGCAAGACTATTGGTTAAAAATTGTGATTCTGCTACCATTCGATTAGATGAATTTAAATTGAAAAATAGGCGTATGCGTTACTTATTTCTTTTGTTGCTTTTCGGCAGTTCTTGTCTATGCGCACAGGTGGTGGATTCAAGTGAGCAGTTGCTGATTGTACCGACAGAGAAAGAGACAACTTTATTCATTAATGATACCACACGCGTATTGGAAGCCGATTCTATTCGTATTTTGGAACAAACAGACGATGACTACCCCAATCCTAAACGAGCAGCGACACTTGGACTACTAATTCCAGGAGCAGGGCATATCTACAACAAAAAAGGATGGTATTGGAAACTCCCAATCGTGTATGGGGGAATAGGTGCAGGTGTGTATTTTTTGAATAACGCCAATACCTTATACAACTTATATGATGACATAGAATGTTACAAAATCATCAACGCGAGTCAAGAACTGATTCCAGAAGAGTCTAGATGTTTTAAACATCTACAGTTGGTAGAAGGAAGTACTCCTGAACTGCCAGAATACGAATTCAATCCCGACGCACTATCCAACGCTTCTAAGCGGCGACTTGAAATATTTCAGGGCTTTGTAGAAAGAGACCAATTCAGCAGACAAGCCATGCGTAGCCGACGAGACCTTTTCGACAAGCAGCGACAACTGATTAGTTTTGGAATAATCGCTGGTCATCTAGTGCTGAATGGAGCTTGGCCGTTCGTGGATGCACATTTGAGAAATTTTGACTTAAATGATGATTTGACCTTACGATTTCGACCGATCATGCAGAACGTGGCGTTGAGTGCTACGACATTTACGGGTGTGAGTGCACAGCTAGAGTTTTGAATGTGTGAGATAGTAGACATGTAGGTAGTAGGCTCTGTC